>JAEZEU010000552.1 GCA_023432885.1 Pseudomonadota bacterium
TCTGATTGGAGCGGCTGCCGCTGAATGGCGGCAACCTGCTTGTCCATTAGAGCCGGTGATGTCGCCGGGTGCGGGCCGTGCGCGTCCGAGCATCAGCTGCAAGTTCGGGTGCGCGCGAGAAGTTCGATGCGCGCATGAGCGCTAGGTCGCGTGGACTCTTGGGATTCTCAAATCAGTTGGAACGTGATTCAAGGCTTTCTTTTGGGAGGAAGCCTTGGGTGTCATGGATCGGCTCGTTCTGAGCGACACGCAATGGGACCGTATCTCAGGCTTGATCATCGGTCGGCCGGACCAGCGTGGTTCGACCGGCCGCGACAACCGGATGTTTGTCGAGGGCGTGTTATGGATCGTGCGAACCGGTTCGCCATGGCGTGATCTGCCCGAAGCGTTCGGCGAATGGAATAGTGTGTTTCGACGCTTCAGCCGGTGGAGCGCCAAGGGGGTCTGGCTGCGTATGTTCGAAGCGCTCGCAGATGATCCGGACTTCGAATACCTGATCGTTGACTCCACCATCGTCCGCGCCCACCAGCACGCCAGCGGCGCAAAAGGGGGGCTCAAAATCAGGCCATCGGGCGTTCGCGCGGCGGCCTGACGACCAAAATCCATATGGCTGTCCGTGGCTTGGGTTGTCCGATCCGCTTCTTCCTAACAGCAGGCCAAGCCGGCGATGCGCCTCAGGCCCAGCCGCTCATCGAGGGACTCCCAGCCGAGGTCGTGATGGGCGATGCGGCTTACGATTCCGATGCGTTTCGAACCGCCATTGCTGCAACGGGCGCCCAGGCCGTCATTCCAAACAATCCCTCGCGGGCGAAGAAATATCCGCGCAACAAGCCCCTCTATGCCGAGCGGCACCTGATCGAATGCTGCTTCTCAAAACTCAAGCAGTTCAGACGCGTTGCCACACGTTACGAAAAGACCGCCCGAAACTACTTCGCCGTCGTCGCAATCGCCGCAACCCTGCTCTGGCTGAGGTAACTGTCCACGCGACCTAGACCAGTGACACCATTCCGCCGCCATGTCGCTCGAGGCGGCCGGCAAGCTCGAGCTCCAGCAGCACCGTGCGCACGGTCGCGGGCGAGGCGCCGGCCATCCGGATCAGATCGTCAAGCAGAATCGGGCTCGGTCCGAGCAGGGCGACGATACGCGCGCGTTCGCCCGCGTCGGGATCGGCCTCCGAATATTCGTCGTCGTCGGGTTCTTCCAGCGCCATCGGCCTTGCCATGATCGGCTGCACGGCGCTGATGATGTCGGCGGCTTCCGTCGCCAGGGTCGCGCCCTGCTTGATGAGATCGTTGGTGCCGGCGGCGCGCGGGTCGAGCGGCGAGCCGGGCACGGCGAACACCTCGCGGCCCTGTTCGTTGGCCATGCGTGCCGTGATCAGCGAGCCCGAGCGCTGGGCGGCTTCCACCACGACCACGCCGAGCGATGCGCCGGAGATCAGGCGATTGCGCCGCGGGAAATCGTGGGCGCGCGCCACATGGCCGAGCGGCGTTTCGGAGATTGCCGCGCCCGTCTCCAGCAGCGCGAACAGCAGTTCCTCATGCTCCGGCGGGTAGATCCGGTCCTGGCCGCCGGCAAGCACGGCGACGGTGCCGCTGGAAAGGCTGGCGCGGTGCGCAGCCTGATCGATGCCGCGCGCAAGTCCGGAGATGATGACAAAGCCGGCTTCGCCGAGATCGCGCGCCAGCGACTGCGCGAATTTCAGTCCGGCGCCGGACGCATTCCGCGAACCGACGATGGCGATCATCGGCTGCATCAGCGCTTCCAGCGTGCCGCGGACCGCGAGCAGGGGAGGCGCGTCGTCGATCATGGCGAGCCGGGGCGGATAGAACGCTTCGCCCGGTGCGACCAGGCTGATGCCCAGCTTCTTGCACCCATCAAGCTCGGCGTGCGCGTCAGCCTCGCTGCAGATGCGTCCCTGTCGCGCGGCGCCGCCGCGGCGCGCCAGCTCTGGCAGCCGCTCCAGCGCGCTCGCCGCATCGCCGCAGTGACGGATCAGCGCGCGGAACGTGCGCGGCCCGATATTGTCCGAGCGGATCAGCCGCAGCCGGCTGAGCCGCTCCGCGTCGGAAAGATTTGTACTGGGGGGCCGGTCGTGCATGCCAGCACAGCTTCGCTCAACCGCAAGATGCAATCAAGCGGCCCTGGTTCGCTTGCTCCAAAGGGAACGGCTTCGTAAAACGGGCTCAGCCCGAAGGATCCCGCCATGATCTCACTTGCCGACCTCCAACGCCGGATCGCCAAGGGCGAACTGTCCGCCGACGTCGCGATTGCGCAGTCGCTGCAGGCGATCGCCGGGCAGGACAAGGCGATCGGCGCCTTCGTTTGCCACCGCATAGCCGCCCATGCGCCGAACGCCGGACCATTGCGCGGCATTGCCGTTGGGATCAAGGACATCATCGATACTGCCGATTTCTCGACGGAGATGGGCTCGCCCATCTATCGCGGCTTTCATCCCCGGGCCGATGCGCCGGTCGTTTCCATGCTCAAGCGGGCGGGCGCGACCATCATCGGCAAGACCGCGACCACGGCCTTCGCCGCCAATGATCCGGCTGAGACGGTCAACCCCCACAATCACGGCCACACGCCGGGCGGATCGTCTTCGGGCTCGGCGGCCGCGGTCGGCGCCGGCATGGTTCCGCTTGCATTGGGCACGCAGACCGGCGGCTCGGTGATCCGGCCCGCCTCCTTCTGCGGCGTGGCCGCGATCAAGCCGAGCTATCGGCTGCTTCCGACCGTGGGTGTTAAATGCTTTTCGTGGTCGCTCGACACCGTCGGCCTGTTCGCGGCCGGCGTCGAAGACCTCGCCTGCGGGCTTTCGGCGATGACCGGACGGCCGGAACTGCTATTGCCGGCATCACTTGCGCCGCCGCGCATCGGTGTGGTGACGCAGGATTTTGCCGGCGAGGTTGAAAAAGCCAGCATCGAAGCGCTGCAAACAGCGGCGCGCGCCTCTGAACGCGCGGGCGCGGGCGTGCGTGCGCTGGAGCTGCCGCAGGTTTTTGCAGAGGCCTGGCGCATTCACACTACGGTGCAGCAATTCGAAGCGCATCAGGCGCTCGCCTGGGAATATCGCGAGCGCTACGACGAGATGGCGCCGCTGCTCCGCAGCCGTCTCGACGAGACCCGCGACATTCCGCCGGCCGAATACGACGAAGCCCAGGCCATCGCGGCGCAGGCGCGCGCGGCGCTCGGTCCGGTTTTCGAAGAGGTCGACGTCCTCTTGACCTATTCGGCGCCGGGGGCGCCCCCCAAGGGGCTGGACTCCACTGGCGACCCGCGCCTCAACCGGCTCTGGACGTTGCTGGGCACGCCCTGCGTCAACGTGCCGACGCTTGTGGTCGAGGGCAATCTGCCGGTCGGCGTTCAGGTGATCGCGCCTTATGGCAGCGACGCAAAGGCGCTGGCCGCGGCCCGCTTTGTCGAGCAGGCGCTGAAGCTCTAATTTAGGGCAGTGATAGTCGATCCTTGATCGCCTCGATCAGGTACCTTGAGCCTGCGTCGGAGAGATGAACGTTGTCCGTCGTCAGGATGTCGCTTGCGGCCGGTCCCGACCGCGTGAGGCATCCTTCGGAATTGCACAATGTCCGCCAAGCCGAAATGTATTCCACGCCTTCGGCCGTGGCGAAGGCCGCCATTCGATCGTCATCGGTAGGTCCCGATACACCGGTCGCGATACGCTCGGGCATGGCATGCCGAAACCGGTAGTAATTCACCAATGTGTGGGGAAGGGTGCGCTTCCAGACCGGAACCGGGCCCAGCACTACGATCCGGGGGACGCCGATCGATTTCAGCTCCGCGATCGTGGCACGCAGTTTGTCTAGATCGTTGCTGATTCCCCACATGGCATGCAGCAGCACGAGATCCGGATGCGAGGATTTGAGGAATCCGTAGGCGACGCCGTTGGCCTTGTCACATGCCGAATTGGTGCCGGTATCGAGGATCGGCGCGCAGCCAGGCGACGTGTATCGCGCCAGGCGAAAGCTCGCGCGCTTGCTCTCGGCAGCTTTAAGCCCGGGATAGAGTGCGGCGGCGGTCGAGTCTCCCCAGAGGAAGACGAGCGGCGTGGTTCCTTCCTCGATGCATTGCTCGCTGAACGCGGCGCCGGGCGTTTCGTGGAAACACTTGTCGCGAAATCCGGAGTTACCTTCTGGCCGGATGCGCGCGATCTCCTGCACCTCCGGCGAAAAGCGGTAGCCAAATCCATCGGCGCTGATAGCCGCTATCCCGAACGCACCGACCAGCGCCATGCCGGCAGAGAGTTTTGCGACCACGCCGCTGCGGTGGCGCAACGGAATTTCGACGAAACGGTAAGTCAGGACCGAAAGCACGACCGCGGCTGATCCGGCGGCCCAGATTTCCAGGAAGTTGGGTACTCCATTGCGCAGGATTGCCAGGTACGAAAACAGCGGCCAATGCCAGAGATAGAGCGGATAGCTGATCAGGCCGATCCAGATCATCAGGCGGTTCGACAGGAGCAGCCGGTTCACCCAGCCGTTCGGTGAAGCGATGATCAGCGCCGCCCCTGCGACAGGGAGCACTGCATAGAGGCCGGGAAAGAGTCGCGTGCGGTCGAGCGCAAAGGCGGCGACAAGGATCGCTGTGATACCGAGTGTGCTCAGCACATGGTCCGGCAGCTTTCGGACGCTGTTCTTGCCGGCGAGGTAGCGCTCGGCGAGCAGGGCTCCGGCGAGCAATTCCCAGGCTCGCGGCAGCGGCGAGTAAAACGCCCAGTCCGTGTGTCCGGCAAAGATGCTCAGGCTGATACAGAATGAGGCGAGTCCAATAAACCAGATCCATCGCGCGCGCCTTCTCGAGCTGGAAAGCAACAGCAATGTCAGTGGCCAGAAGATGTAGAATTGCTCTTCGACGCCGAGCGACCAGAGATGGAGCAGCGGATTTTCGCCTGCGTCCAGCGCAAAATAGGAGGTTTGTCCAAGCTGGTACAGGTTGGCCGCGAAGGCGACGCTGGCAACGATGTTCTTTCCAAGCAGGACGAACTGATCGGGCAGGAGCACAAACCACCCGATCGCGCCGGTCGCAATCAACACCGTGAGCAGCGCCGGCACGATGCGGCGAATGCGGCGGGCATAGAAACTGGACAGTGAGAAATTGCCAGCGTCGCATTGTGACAGGATGATGCGCGAGATCAAAAATCCGGAGATGACGAAAAATACGTCCACGCCGACGAAACCGCCGGGCACCAGCCACGGATGGGCGTGAAATAGGACGACCAACAGGATCGAGACCGCACGCAGGCCGTCAATATCCGGGCGATAGGCCGTTTCTTTCTGCATAGACGGGCCGGACTTGCGGATGCTGGGCAGGGCAGGAGGCGCTTAGAAGGAATGTTCTCGGAACGGCACCGGTCGCTTATTTCTGTCCGATCTTGCCTTCCGTCCCCGCTTGCAGCCGCTTGATGTTTTCACGGTGGGTCCAGAACAGGAGCAGGGTGAGCACCGCGAACAGTGAGGCGAGCGCGGGATGACCGAAGAACCACAGGAAGATCGGCGTCAGCAAACCCGCGATCAAGGCTGACAGCGATGAGTAGCGGGTCGTAAGGGCAGTGGCGATCCAGATCGCGCCGAAGATCGCCGCCGCGGGCCAGAACAGACCGAGCAGCACGCCGATATAGGTCGCCACGCCCTTGCCGCCCTTGAACTTGAGCCAGAGCGGGAAGAGATGGCCGAGGAACGCGCCGAAGCCCGCCAGCATCGCGGCGTTGGGGCCCCAGAGAGATCCGGCGATGATGACCGCCGCGGTGCCCTTCAGCAGGTCGCCGAGCAGCGTCGCCGCGGCAAGGCCCTTTTTGCCGGTGCGCAGCACATTGGTTGCGCCGATATTGCCGGAACCGATCGAGCGCAGATCCTGCGTACCCGCCAGTTTCGTCAGGATCAGCCCGAATGGTATCGAGCCCAGGAGATAGCCGATAACAAAGGCGACAGGCAGGAAGGCTTCAGCTCCCATCGGCGGCGCTCCTCAGCGATATCAGCTTGTGTCAGACGTGCTCGTAGACCGTGCGGCCGCCGACAATAGTACGCACGACGCGGCCGGAGAAGCGGGCCTCGTCGAAGGGGGTGTTCTTGCACTGCGATTTGAGGTCGGCGGGGTCGAGCACCCACGGCGTCTCGGGATCGATCACGATCACGTCAGCGGGCGAGCCGGCGCGCAGGGAGCCGCCGGGCAGGCCGAGGAGCTCGGCCGGGCGAGTCGACATGGCTCGGATCAGCGTCTTGAAATCGAGATCGCCATTATGGACCAGGCGCAAACCTGCCGGCAGCATGGTCTGCAGCCCAACTGCGCCGGAGGCTGCTTCCGCAAATGGCAGGCGTTTCACTTCGACGTCCTGCGGGTTGTGATCGGACATGATGACGTCGACTAGGCCCGAGGAAAGTGCCGCCACCAGCGCCTGGCGATCCTGTTCGGTGCGCAGCGGCGGCGCCAGCTTGAGGAACGTGCGGTAGGGCCCGATGTCATTCTCGTTCAGCGTCACGTGATTGATCGACACCGAGGCGCTGACGTCGACGCCGGAATCGCGCGCGCGCTTGAGGATGTCCAGCGACTCGATCGATGTCAGCGATGCCGCGTGATAGCGCCCGCCGGTGAGCGCGACGAGGCGCATGTCGCGCTCCAGCATCACCGATTCCGCGGCATAGGGGATACCGACGAGGCCGAGCCGTGTCGCGAACTCGCCTTCATGCATGACGCCTTCGCCGATGAGGTCGGGATCCTCGGTGTGGTGCACGATGAGCGCATTGAAATCGCGAGCGTAGGTGAGGGCGCGCCGCATCACCTGCGCATTGGTGACGCTCTTGTCTCCATCGGTGAAGGCGACGGCGCCTGCGGCCTTCAAGAGACCAATCTCGGTCATCTCCTCGCCGCGCAGGCCCTTGGTCAGCGCGGCCATCGGATGGATGTTGACGATCGCGGTGTCGCGGGCGCGGCGCAGCACGAAGTCAACTGTGGCGGAATTGTCGATAACCGGCGAGGTATCCGGCTGGCAGATGATGCTGGTGATCCCGCCGGCGGCCGCCGCCTGGCTCGCCGAGGCAAAGGTCTCGCGGTGGCTGGCGCCGGGCTCGCCGACAAAGGCGCGCATGTCGACCAGGCCGGGGGCCACGATCTGGCCGGCGCAATTGATGATGTCGGTGCCTTCGGGAACGCCCGCCGCGCCAATGCCGCGCCGGGAGTCGCGGATGATGCCATCGGCAATCAGCACGTCGCCAGGACCGTCGAAATCGCGCGAGGGATCGACGACGCGGGCATTGGCGAGCAGGATCGGACGGCGTTCGGTCAGCATGGTTCTCACGCGTTCGGCAGGTTGCGGGCGAGCGCTTCCAGCACCGCCATGCGCACCGCCACTCCCATCTCGACCTGTTCCCGGATCAGCGACTGCGCCCCGTCGGCGACCGCGGAGTCGATCTCGACGCCGCGGTTCATCGGCCCCGGATGCATCACGAGCGCATCGGGTTTGGCGTAGGACAGCTTCTTCTGGTCGAGCCCGAAATAGTGAAAGTACTCTCCGGAGGAGGGGACGAACGAGCCGTTCATCCGCTCGCGCTGCAGCCGCAGCATCATCACGATATCGGCACCCTCGAGTCCTTCGCGCATGTCGCGCGCCACCTCGACGCCCATGCGCTCGATGCCCTGCGGCAGCAGCGTGGATGGCCCGACGACGCGGACTCGCGCGCCCATGGTGTTGAGCAGCAGGATGTTGGATCTAGCGACGCGTGAATGCATGACATCGCCGCAGATCGCGACCACGAGCCCCTCGATACGGCCCTTGTTGCGACGGATGGTCAGCGCATCCAGCAGCGCCTGGGTCGGGTGCTCGTGTGAGCCGTCGCCGGCATTGACGACGGAACCATCGACCTTGCGCGCCAGCAGTTCCACCGCGCCGGAGGCGTGATGACGCACGACGAGGATATCGGGATGCATGGCGTTGAGCGTCACCGCGGTGTCGATCAGCGTCTCGCCCTTGCGCATCGAAGAAGACGAGACCGACATGTTCATGACGTCCGCTCCGAGCCGCTTTCCGGCGATCTCGAAGGAGGATTGGGTGCGGGTCGAGGCCTCGAAGAACAGGTTGACCTGGGTTCGCCCGCGAAGCGAAGTGCGCTTCTTGTCCACCTGCCGGTTGAGCTCGACATATTCCTCGGAAAGGTCGAGCAGGCCGGAAATATCGGCA
>JAEZEU010000608.1 GCA_023432885.1 Pseudomonadota bacterium
CGAGGTCGCAGTTGGTGCAACGGTCGGGCTCCTTGTGTCGTTCCTGGTGCTGCCCTCGCGCGCGATCAGTCAGACCCGGGTCGGCGCGGCGAGGCTGCTCGAGCTGATCGCCGACGCGTTTGCCGAAACGCTGGCGGGCCTGACCCGCGGTCGCGACAACGATGCGGTTCATCGTCTTCAGCTCGGCATCGGCAGCGGCATCAGCGCTCTGAATACGACCGGCGTGGAGGCGGAACGCGAACGCTCCGCGCGCCTGTCGTCAGCACCGGATACCGGGCCGCTCCTGCGCAACATCATGCGCCTTCGCCATGACGTGGTGATGATCGACCGCGCCACCGTCGTTCCGTTGCCGGCAGAGTTGCAGATGCGGCTCGCAGGGCCGCTGGCCGAAGTCAGCGCGGCGATCGCGCTCTTCCTGCGTTCGGCAGCGACGGCGCTGCGCGCGCGAGCCGGCGCACCGCCGATCCGGCCGGTGCTCCTGGCGCTGCAACGCTATGCCGATGAAGTCGCCACCGTTCGCCGAGAGGGGCTGATCTCCCGCCAGCCCGGCGAGACAGCGGAACGTTTTTATGCGCTCGGGTTTTCCCTCGAGCAGATGCGACAGAATCTCGTCGATCTCGACGGCCTGGTTGGCGAATGGGCCGAGAAGTCGGTAGCGGATGTTGCGGGCAGGGAGGATCAGGCCGCGTAAGCTATTGTCCAAGACCCGCAGCAGCTTCGCACGCCTTGGCGGCGACTTCCGCGGCGGTCATGCGGAAAATCTGCTCGCGAGCCGCCGGAAGCGCAGGATCAAAGCCGCGGCATACACTGCCGTTCCGCAGGAAAGACCGATCCATACCCCGACTGCGCCGAGTCCGGTCTTGAAACCAAGCACGCAGGCCAGCGTGAATCCGATGAGCCAATAGCTGAGCGCAGCCATAAGGAGCGGCACACGAGTATCGTTGAGGCCGCGTAGCGCTCCGGCAACGATGGTCTGAATCGCGTCGGTGATGAAATAGGTGGCGCCGACCAGCAGCAGCGCGGCGGTGAGCTCGATCGCGCCATGAGTCGTCGCGCTGCCAAAGAACAGTCCGGCGATGCCGAACCGCCAGAACATCACGGCGACAGTGAGCGCAACGGCAACCGCGATTCCGAGCCACAGCGCGACGTAGCCGGCACACCGGACCCCATCGCCATCGCGCCGGCCGACGGCGTGGCCGACACGGACGGTGGCAGCCATGCCAATGCCGAGCGGCACCATGAAGAGGATGGCCGTCACCTGCAGCGCCACCTGGTGCGCGGCAAGCGCAGCGGTGCCGATCAGGCCCATCAGGATTGCGGCCGAGCCGAACAGGCCGTACTCCATCAGCATCGAGAGCGAGATCGGTGCGCCGAGCACCAGCAGCTCGCGCATCAGCGGCCAGTCGATGCGCCAGAGCCGTGCCAGGATGTGATATTTCCGGAATGGCCGGCGCCACATCACGAAGCAAAGGCCGGCGAGGAACGTGCCGATATTGACGATGGTGGTGGCGAGTCCCGCGCCGAACAATCCGAGCCGTGGGAAACCCCAATTGCCGTAAAGCAGGAGGTACACCAGCAGTGCATTCGCCGGCACCGCCGCAAGCGTGATCCACAGCACCGGCTCGGGCCGGTTGACGGCGCCCATGAAGCCGCGAATGGCGATAAACCACAGCGCCGGCGCGATGCCCCAGACGAGACCGAACAGGTATTGCTGGCCGAGACGGGCGGGCTGCGGCTCTTGCCCGAGCGCAAGCAGGACCTGCTCGCTGCACAGCAGCAGGATCGTGATCGGGATCGATACCAGCAGCGCCACCCAAAGGCCGGTGCGCACGGCGCGCCGCACCTGGCGCGGGTCGCGTGCGCCGAAGGCCTGGGCGGCGAGGGGCGCGACAGCGGCGACCAGACCGAGCCCGAAGGTGAAGCTGACGAAATAGGCGGTGTGGCCAAGCGCGGCAGCGGCTACCGCTTCATCGCCGAGCCTGCCGATGAAGGCAAGGTCGGTTGTCATCATCGCGATCTGGCCGAGTTGCGTCAGCGCCATCGGCGCGGAGAGGCGGATCGTCTCCGCCAGCTCGGCGACCAACGGGTTGGGTGCCGTAGCCGGCGCACGCGCGATCTTGTCGAGAGCAGTCATGGAACAGAACTGGCAGTGGCGCCGGTCGAAATGGTGACCGCAGCCGTAACAAGGGAGAGAGAATTATCCGCGCACCCGGTCCGGTACCCGCGTAATCCTGGCGCCGAGCCCGTTCAGGCGTTCCTCGATCCGCTCGTAGCCCCGCTCGATCTGGTCGGCGTTGTTGATGGTCGAGGTGCCCTCGGCGCAGACTGCGGCGATCAGCATGGCCATGCCGGCGCGGATATCGGGCGAGGTCATCACCGAACCGCGCAGCCGGCTGGGGCCAGCCACGATCGCGCGGTGCGGATCGCACAGCACGATGCGTCCGCCCATGGCGATCAGCTTGTCGACGAAGAACATCCTGGACTCGAACATTTTCTCGAACATCAGGATCACGCCGTCGCATTGCGTGGCGGTGACGATCGCGATCGACATCAGGTCGGCCGGGAAGGCAGGCCAGGGCTGGTCCTCGAGCTTCGGCACATGGCCGCCGAAATCGTCGTGAATCTTCATGGTCTGGCCCGACGGCACGATCAGGTCGTCTCCCTCGACGCCGCAGACGATGCCGAGCCGCTCGAAGCCCATGCGGATCGAGCGAAGGTGTTCGACGCCGGCGCGCGCGATGCGCAGCGGCGAGCGCGTGACCGCGGCAAGCCCGATCAGCGAGCCCACTTCGATATGGTCGGGACCGATCGTATGCTGCGCGGAACCGAGGGCGGAGCCGCCCTCGATGATCATTGTGTTGGTGCCGATGCCCTCGATCTTCGCGCCGAGCTTGACCAGGAAATGCGCGAGATCCTGCACATGCGGCTCGGAAGCCGCGTTGCGCAAATACGTCGTGCCGCGCGCGGCGACGGCTGCGACCAGCGCGTTCTCGGTCGCGGTCACGCTGGGCTCGTCGAGGAAGACGTCGGCGCCTTTCAGCCGCGTGGCGCGGAATTCGAGGCGATGGGTAGCGGTGACCGCGGCGCCCAGCTGCTCGAAGGCGAGGAAATGCGTGTCCAGCCGCCGGCGGCCGATGACGTCACCGCCGGGCGGCGGCAGCGCCACCTCGCCGCAGCGGGCGAGCAGGGGGCCTGCGAGGAGGATCGAGGCGCGGATGCGGGCGCACAGCTCAGGGTCGAGATCGGCGGCGCGGATCTGCTTCGCGTGGATGACAAGCCTATTGCGCGCCTTCCATTCGGCCGAGGCGCCGACCGAGCGCACCAGTTCCACCAGCGTCTCGGTGTCGCGAATTCGCGGCACGTTGTCGAGCGTGACGGGATGCTCGGTCAGCAGCGCAGCCGCGATGATCGGCAGCGCCGAGTTCTTGTTGCCGGAGGGCTCGATCGTACCGGAGAGGCGCTGGCCGCCCTCGACAATATACTGGATGGGCGCCACTGTTGTTCCTAACCCCTACACATCGACATTGGCGCTCAGCGAATTGTCCTGAATGAATTCGCGGCGCGGTTCGACCACGTCGCCCATCAGCTTGGTGAAGATGTCGTCGGCCTCATCGACCTCCTTGACCTTCACCTGCAGCAGCGAGCGCGCCTCGGTGTCCAGCGTGGTCTCCCACAGCTGGTCCGGGTTCATCTCGCCGAGGCCTTTATAGCGCTGCAGCGCCAAACCCTTGCGACCGCTTTCGATGACCGCTTCGAAAAGCCCGACCGGGCCGTAAATGGGGGTTTCGCTATCCTTGCGGCGCAGCAGGCCCGGCCGCGCATAGGCTTCCTGAAGCCTGGGAGCATATTCGTCTA
This sequence comes from Pseudomonadota bacterium, assembly GCA_023432885.1. GTDB lineage: Bacteria > Pseudomonadota > Alphaproteobacteria > Rhizobiales > Xanthobacteraceae > Bradyrhizobium. The sequence continues at coordinate 3,856 of JAEZEU010000608.1, forward strand.
GCTTGCGAGCGTCGGCCGAACCGAGCAGGGCGTCGTCGATCATGGCCACGTCCCTGACCCCGCGCACCGTGCGCTCGAACAGAAAGCCTTCGCCTTCCGAGAAGCGTCCGGTCCAGCCGCGTTCGACCTCCTCGGCCAGCACGTCGAGGCGCCTCGCGATGTAATCGGCCGCGGCCGTGGCCGTGGCAGCGTCGCCGAAAATCTTCGACGAAAGCACGCCGGCAATGGCGGCCTGCTCAACCACGTTGCGGTTGTAACGGCTGTGCAGGTTGCGCAACACGTTGCGGATGATGCGGGCCTCTTCTACGAGCGTGCGCAGATCGCGGCCGCTGCGCTCCTCGCCGGAAGCAAGCTTGAGCACGCAATCGTCGAGCCCGGTGTCGATCAGATAGTCTTCCAGCGCGCGCTCGTCCTTCAGGTATTGCTCGGACTTGCCACGCGTCACTTTGTAGAGCGGCGGCTGCGCGATGTAGAGATAGCCGCCCTCGATCAGCGAGGGCATCTGCCGGAAGAAGAACGTCAAGAGCAGCGTGCGGATATGCGCGCCGTCGACGTCGGCGTCCGTCATCAGGATGATCTTGTGATAGCGTAGCTTCGACAGGTCGAAGTCCTCGCGGCCGATGCCGGTGCCGAGCGCGGTGATCAGCGTGCCGATCTGCTCGGAGCTCAGCATCTTGTCGAAGCGGGCGCGCTCCACATTAAGAATCTTGCCGCGCAGCGGCAGTACCGCCTGGAATTCGCGGTTGCGTCCCTGCTTGGCGCTGCCGCCGGCCGAGTCACCCTCGACGATGAACAGTTCCGACTTGGCCGGATCCTTTTCCTGGCAGTCGGCGAGCTTGCCCGGCAGCGAAGCGACGTCGAGCGCGCCCTTGCGCCGCGTCAGCTCGCGCGCCTTGCGCGCGGCTTCGCGGGCGGCAGCTGCCTCCACCACCTTGCCGACAATGGTCTTGGCTTCGGCCGGATGCTCCTCGAACCAGGCGGCCAGCGCCTCGTTGATGACGTTCTCCACCACCGGGCGCACTTCGGAAGAAACCAGCTTGTCCTTGGTCTGCGACGAAAACTTGGGATCCGGCACCTTCACCGAGAGCACGGCGGTGAGGCCTTCGCGGCAGTCATCGCCGGTCAGCGCGACCTTGTCGCGCTTGGCGTTGGCGTCGGCATAGCCGGTGACCTGGCGGGTCAGCGCGCCGCGGAAGCCCGCCAGATGGGTGCCGCCGTCGCGCTGCGGGATGTTGTTGGTGAAGCACAGCACGTTCTCATGATAGCTATCGTTCCACCACAGCGCGGCCTCGACGCCGATGCCGTTCATTTCGGTGCGCACCATGATCGGCGCCGGCACGATCGCCTTCTTGTTGCGGTCGAGATACTTGACGAATTCCACGACGCCGCCGTTGTAGCGCATCTCCTCGCGCTTCTCGACGGCGTGGCGGTGGTCGGAGAGCACGATGTTGACGCCGGAATTGAGGAAGGCGAGTTCGCGCAGGCGATGCTCCAGCGTCGCGAAATCATATTCGACGCTGGAGAAGGTTTCCGTGGAGGCAAGGAAGGTCACCTCGGTGCCGCGCCTGCCGTTGGCATCGCCGACCACTTTCAGCGGGGCCAGCGCGTCGCCATTGGCGAATTCGATGAAGTGCTCCTTGCCGTCGCGCCAGACCCGGAGCTGAAGCTTGCTGGACAGCGCGTTGACGACGGAGACGCCGACGCCGTGCAGGCCGCCGGAAACCTTGTAGGAATTCTGGTCGAATTTGCCGCCCGCATGCAGCTGGGTCATGATGACCTCGGCCGCCGAGACGCCCTCGCCCTTGTGGATGTCGACGGGAATGCCGCGGCCGTCGTCTCGCACGGTCACCGAATTATCGGCGTTCAGGATGACTTCCACCGCCGTCGCGTGGCCGGCGAGCGCCTCGTCGATCGCATTGTCGACGACCTCGTAGACCATGTGATGCAGGCCGGAACCGTCGTCGGTGTCGCCGATATACATGCCCGGCCGCTTGCGAACGGCATCGAGGCCCTTCAACACCCGGATCGACTCAGCGCCATATTCAACGGAAATGGAATGCTCGGTGTCGGCGACGGGTTGCCGGGCAGGTTCTGTCATGTGAGGCCTTGAGAGATGTCCCGAATCAGCTGCGCAAAACGAGGCGCTGAATCAGGCTATTTGTGCCACGAAAGAGAGCCTGCGCCTAGTGCAAAGTCTCGGTTCGCAAGCCCTTGAATAAGTAGGAATTTTTGTCACTTTTTCAAGTCCGTTGCAGGCCGATTCAGGCGGACGGGAAAAGCGCGATTCGAGGGCTGATTCAGCGGCCCGAAAAGGCCGATTCCGGGGCCTGTTTTCGCCGCCAAATTGCCGAGCGCTCAAGACCTGCTAGAGAACGTCCGGGCATCGCCGCATGCCGTCCTTCGCAAGTCAGGATTGACTGTCGTTGTCACTGCCCTCTCTGAAATACCGGCCGGACGTCGATGGCCTGCGTGCTGTCGCGGTGTTGTTGGTGCTGCACTTTCATGCCTTCCCCGCCGCGATCCCGGGCGGCTTTGTCGGCGTCGACGTTTTCTTCGTCATTTCTGGCTTCCTCATCACCGGCATTATCGTGCGGGAATTGGAGCAGGGTCGTTTCAGCCTGCTAACGTTCTACGTGCGGCGTATCCGGCGCATCTTTCCTGCGCTGCTCGTGGTGCTGGTGATTGCGTTGATCCTGGGATGGCTGTGGATGTTGCCGGCTGCATTCGCGCAGCTCGGAACCGACATCTTTGCCAGCGCCGCGTTTGCGGCCAACATCGCGCTGTTGCTGCAGTCAGGCTATTTCGATGTTGAATCGACCAAAAAGCCGCTGCTGCACCTGTGGTCGCTCGGTATCGAGGAGCAGTTCTATCTCGCCTGGCCGCTGATCCTGTTGCTCGCCGCCCGCCTGCGCCTGTCGATCCTGGCCGTCGCCTCAACGCTTGGCATCGCTTCATTCATCCTCAACGTGGCGCTGATCGGATCGCACCCGGCGGCAGCGTTCTTTCTGCCGTTCACCCGCGCTTTCGAGTTGCTGGTTGGCGCCGTGCTCGCCTGCAGCTGGG
>JAEZEU010000610.1 GCA_023432885.1 Pseudomonadota bacterium
CTATGGCCTCCGCAAACCAAGCCTGACATTTCAACTCACCATAGCGGCTGGACAGCCGGGTTGGCCGCGATGCATCTAGTCATAACCGCGCGCTCCTGTGACGCAAATGATGTCGTACCTGCCGAATGGCGCGTGGTGTGCCGTAGGCGAGCATAGGACGACGCCGGTGCGCCCGGCAATGTTGGCGCACTCAGCGCATCGCGAATAGTTCCTGGTGGAAGCTCTCGGCCGCGGGCAGACCGTGGCTGGCAAAGTCGTTTCGCAGCGCCACCCCAAACCCGGCCGGACCGCAGAACCAGACGCTCGCCTGCTCCCAGTCCGGCACGGACGCGCGAATCTGCTTGCCGGTCAGCAGGCCGTCGCGCGGGTCGTGCAGCACGTGCAATCGCACACCCGCTGCCTCCGCATCGGCCCTGGGCCTGCCGATCGCTTCCTCGCTGTAGTCGGCCGTTGTGTGGAAGAGATCGATCGCCTGCGTGAGCGGCTGACCGGAATAGCCCTGTCGATCCATCGCGAGCTGTTTCATGCGGGCAATGAAGGGCGTGATGCCGATGCCGCCGCCGATCCAAATCTGCCGTATGCGGTCGTCATCAAAGGTGAAGCAGCCGTAGGGACCCTCGACCTGGACCGGTTGCCCGACCCGCAGCGCCACGGGCATGCGTCGCGTGTAATCGCCCAGTTCCTTGGTGACGAAAGTCAGCCGATGCTCGGAAGGGTTCCAGGCGGAGGCGATGGTGCAGGGATGCGCCCCCTCGGCTTCGTCCCAAGTGACGAAGGCGAACTGTCCAGGCTTATGTCCCGGCCAGCCCTGCGGGGTGTCAATCTCGCCTTCGATCACGCGCAAGCTTGGAAAGTAATGCAGCCGCGTGATTGTGCCGTCCACCTTTCGGCTTGCACCGACACGGCGCGCAAGCACCACAATTGCGGCCCAGGTCCCGTAAGCAACGAGAACCGCCATGAGGGCACCGAGCGGCGAACTCCAATAGGGGACGTTCATGAGCACCACGGTATGAAAGACCAGCACCAGGTAGACGATGGCCAGGAGACGGTGCGTCTTGTAGAAGAGGCGATACGGAATCCGGTGGATCAACGCCGTCGCGATCAGCAGCACGGCGGCATAGAAGGCCCATTCACCGACGCCCTCGGCCGGCCCACGCCATGACCGCAAGGCCTGTTCGACCGTGCCGGCGGCGGGCGGCGCGCCCCGTTCCGGGCGCGCGAGCCAGCCGAGGCTGACCGCCCATTTCGGCACCTCCGACCATAGCCAGTGCATGATCGCAAGGACCAGCCCGCCGATGCCGAACCATTTGTGCAGGCGGTACATCTTGTCCAGCCCACCCAGCCAGCGCTCCGGCCACCGCGGCCGGAGTGCCAGGATCATGGCCAGACTCATGCAAGTCATGGCGAGAAGGCCGCTCAACTGGACCATGGACGCGCGCAGCGCAAAGAACCGCAAGGGTTGCAAGACCGTCGAGTCGGCCGCGAGCCATAGCGCGGTGAATAAAACGAGCGGGATCCAGAATGCAACCTTGATGCGTCCCATCACCTCCACTCGCGATTTGCTGTTAGCAAAACAAGAGTCCATGGACTCTTGCTACTGCTCACTCACGGCGTTGTCCGATCAGAGTTTTTGCTGATATTGCATGGGGAATCACAACACATTGATCATTGTCAAAAAGATGGGGCGGGAGGACTGGGGGGCAGGCAGGCGCCCGAAGACGATCACTAGCTTTGCGTGATCAAGATATGAATGCGGTGCGAAGACAGATAAAATGTGCCAAGCGCTCGCGCAAGCCTGCGCGGGGCGGCCGGCTTTTGGATGCTCGGCATCCTCTTCCTGGTTCCTGATCTGGTCGGCCAAGTGCCCATGGCGGTACTGGCAGCGCTGATGATCATGGCCGGCGTCAGCGCTGTTGACCTTAGTGATGCGCGTTCGATCTGGAGGGTCGGCGGCGCGGACCGCTGAGCAATCCTGGTCACATTCGTTGCGACGTTGGTGCTGTCGATCCCGCAGGCGGTGGAACTAGCGCCGCCGCCGCGCCCGCCACACCCGCAACAACTTGGCCGGATGGCCTGTGACGCTCATCCGAAAGAATGACAGCGCAGACTTTGGCGCTTGCTCCAATCCGCCTTCGGAAGCTTCGGACAATTCCACGGCCGCAACATCGGGTGACGACACAACTTGTGCCGCCGCCTCGCTCGCGCGCAGCAATGTCTCGACAGGCAATGGCGGCGGCGCAAGGATGTGCGGAGGCCGCTTGTGGCGCGCCCGGGCCACCGCGAGCCCCTTGTCGAAGTCGTCGGGGTTGAACCATTTCTGCGCGGATAGCGTGCCGGACAGATCGTCATCCCACAGGCGCTCGATCGGAATGTCGAATTCGCCGTTGTGCTTCTGGTTGATGGCCTGCATCCCGAACCCGGTGACCGCCCATTGCCGCCCGATCCAGAAGATGTCGCGATGCAAGGCCATTCGCACGCTGAGCTCTAAAGCATGATCACGAAGAGTAGGAGCCGATCTTCAGAGAAGATCATGCTCAAACAAAAAACTAAAGCGCGAAGACGTCGCGCTTTTATGTGACCTATTCGATGACTTTGAGGCCGCCCATATAGGGTTGCAGCACGTCGGGCACGGCAATCGAGCCGCCTTCCTGCTGATAGGTTTCCATGACCGCGATCAGCGCGCGTCCGACCGCCGTACCCGAGCCATTCAGCGTATGCACGAAACGTGGCTTGCCGTCGTTCGCCCGATAGCGCGCATCCATGCGCCGGGCCTGGAAATCGCCGCATACCGAGCAGGACGAAATTTCGCGGTACGCGCCGCCATCGCCCTGCCCGGGCATCCAGACCTCGATATCGTAGGTCTTTTGCGCGGAGAAGCCCATGTCACCGGCGCACAGCGTCATCGCGCGGTAATGCAGGTCGAGCTGCCGCAGGACTTCCTCGGCGCAGGCCAGCATCCGCTCCAGCTCGTCCTTGCTGTTCTCGGGCGTTGCGATCGAGACCAGCTCGACCTTGGTGAACTGGTGCTGGCGGATCATGCCGCGGGTATCGCGACCGGCCGCGCCCGCTTCCGCACGGAAGCATGGCGTCAGCGCGGTCAGGCGCATCGGCAGTTCCTTTTCGTCGAGGATGGATTCGCGAACGAGGTTGGTGAGCGATACCTCGGCGGTCGGAATCAGGCCGAGGCGTTGGCTGCGCAAGTCTTGCGTCGGCGCCGCAAGCAACTCGCCCTTGATCGCCCAGAACTGGTCGTCCTCGAATTTGGGCAATTGCCCCGTGCCGAACATCACGTCGTTGCGCACCAGCAGCGGCGGATTGATCTCGGTGTAACCATGCTCGTTGGTGTGAAGATCGAGCATGAACTGCCCGATCGCGCGCTCGAGCCGGGCCAGCCCCTTCTTCAGCACGACAAAGCGTGCGCCCGAGAGTTTTGCCGCCGCCTCGAAATCCATGTAGCCGAGTGCGCCACCGAGATCGTCATGCGGCTTGGGCACAAATCCATACTCGCGCGCCTTGCCGAAGACGTGATGCTGCACGTTGCCGTGCTCGTCGGTGCCGTCGGGCACCTCGTCCAGCGGAAGGTTCGGGATCGCGGACAGCTCGCGCATCAGCTCGTCATCGGCCGCCTTCGCCGCTGTTTCGAGCTCCGGCATCCTCGCCTTGAGCTCGGCGACTTCCGCCATCAGCTTGTTGGCGCGCGCCTCGTCCTTCGCCTTCTTGGCCTCGCCGATTTCCCTGGACGCCGCATTGCGCCGTGCCTGCGCCTGCTCGGAGGCCAGGATCGCGGCGCGGCGCCTCTCGTCGATCGCCAGCAGCGACGGCGACAATGCCGAAAGCCCGCGCCGCTTCAGGCCGGCGTCGAAGGCTTGCGGGTTGTCGCGGATCGCTTTGATGTCATGCATGGCGGACAGTCCTGGAATGAGGCCCGCGAGGGCGCGCATCCAGTAACCCGAATGCGCCCGATTTGGAACAGCGAAGTCGGGCCTCCGGCCGAGGGCCCCGTCCACAGATTAGCTGTCCGGCAAGCAAGATTTTCTGGTACGGCTTCCGGAGACCGTCCATGACGGGGCACGCAGGGAATCCGGACGATCCAGCACATGGAAGGTCACTTTCGCAATGAAATCGCAGGCCTTCGTGCGCTGGCGGTTCTCGGAGTCCTGCTGTTCCATTTGAAGGTGACGGGCTTTCAGGGCGGGTTTATCGGGGTCGACGTCTTCTTCGTCATCTCCGGCTACCTGATCAGCCGCAACATCCTGCGCGATCTCGACCGCGATGGATTTTCCCTCAGCCAATTCTACATGCGCCGAGCGCGGCGGATCTTTCCGGCGCTCATCGTCACGGTCGTCGCGACGTATATCCTGGGCGCACTGTGGTCCTCGCCGCTGATGTTCCTTGATCTGGCCAAGGAATGCACCCACGCCTTGCTGTCGATCGCCAACATCCAGTACTGGCGGGAGTCACACCAGTATTTTGCGGCGGCGTCGGACGAACTGGCGCTGCTGCACACATGGTCGCTGTCGGCCGAGGAGCAGTTTTACCTGTTCTGGCCGCTGTTGCTGGTGTTGGCGAAGAAGTCGCGCCGTCCATTCGCGATCATCGCGCTGGCCGGGCTCGTCTCCTTCGCCGGAGCGATTGCGATCACAGCATCTGACCCGACGGCCGCGTTTTTTCTGACCCCCTTCCGTATCTTCGAGTTCGCCATGGGCGCCATGCTGCTCGCGCTGCGCAAAGCCCCTGGCGGAACGACAGCGGAAGCGCTGTCCGGTGCCGGCATCACTGCGATCGTCGCCAGCGCCATGCTGTTCCACCCCGACATGCCCTACCAGAGCGCTGCGGTCCTCCTGCCATGTCTCGGAGCCGCCGCGATTATCTGGGCCGGCGACGGGACCAACGTTGTGCGCGTCATCACCAATCGCCCGATGATGTGGATCGGCGCGATCTCCTACTCGCTCTATCTCTGTCATTGGCCGATCATCTTTTTCGGCCGTTTCATTTTCGGTGCTGTGGCCGATACATGGCAGGGCGTGGTCGTCATGGCGGCGGTCATGCTTGTCGTCGCCGAACTGATGTACCGTTTCGTCGAGCGCAGGTTCATCGATCCCAAGGCTCTGGCGAGAACCAGCTTTCTCAGGACGTCGCTCACCCTATGGGCCGTCCTGCTCGGACTTGCCGCAATTTCCCACGCCACTTTCAAGTCCCAAGGCTTTCCGTGGCGGCTCCCGCAGGCGCAAACGGCCCAACTGCACCTGCAAAGCTTCCCCCGCGGCACCGAAATCCCGTGGCCCGCGGGTCCACCCGCCGTGCAGATCGTGGGTGACTCGACCCTGCTGCAATACGCGTACGGCCTGGCGCCGGCCATGCAGCAGCTCGGGCTGCCGTATGGAGCGCTGGGCGGCGCCGGGTGCCCTATCCTTGAAGGCGCCGCGTTGCGGCGTCATGTCCGCCGCGGCCAATGCATCGAGGCAAGGGACCGCGCGCTGGCGGAGCTGGCCAAGAGCGATCTTCCGGTCATCTTTACCCAGCTCTGGCACTTCTACGATGACGCGCGGCTGGACAGCGAATCCGAGCCGGGGCGCTTCGCATCGGCCTCAGGCAGTTACAACGAACTGGAGCAGGCACTCGAACGAACGGTGGCCAGCCTGGTCGCGCGCGGTCACCGCATCCTGCTAGTCGGCCCACAGCTTCAACCTGACTGCTTTATCAACCTCCCGCGACTGCTGCCAGGTCCGCTTCCCCATGCGCCGATACCGGCCTGCCCGCCGATTCCGAAAGCTGAAGCCGAGCGCATGACGGCGCCGGTCGATCGCGTGCTCACGCGGCTCGCTGCCAGATGGCCGGACAAGGTCACCCAGTTGCGAATGATCGACTATTTCTGCGACAGCGAATGCCCGGTGGTGAAGAACGGAATTTGGCTGTTCAACGAGCCCCATCATCTCAGCATTGCCGGCGTCGACCACATGATGAGCCGCAGCGAGGCAGCGTTTCGCCAGTTCCTGCAGGACGTAGCGGCGAAACCGTAGGGGCGCCTATTCCGCCGGATTGGCCGCTGAGGGCGCGCCCGCGGAGCCCGGATTGCCGGCGGCCGCTTTCTTTTCCACCATCCGCACAGCGAAGATGGCGCCCTCATAGAGGGCGAGCAACGGGATCGCCAGGGAGGCCTGGCTCAGCACGTCGGGCGGCGTCAGCACGGCCGCGATGACGAAGGCCATGACGATGAAGTAGCGGCGCTTCTCGCGCAGCATCTGCGACGTCACGATGCCGATCCGCCCCAGCAAGGTCAGGATCACCGGCAGCTGGAAGGCGATGCCGAAAGCGAAGATCAGCGACATCATCAGCGACAGATATTCGCCGACCTTGGGCAAGAGCTGGATTTGCGCGCTCTCCGGGCCGCCCATTTGCTGCATGCCGAGCGAGAAGCGCACCAGCATCGGCAGCACCAGGAAGTAGACCAGCATTGCGCCCAGCACGAAGAAGACCGGCGTTGCGATCAGATACGGCAGAAAGGCGTTGCGCTCATGCTTGTAGAGGCCGGGGGCCACGAACTTGTAGATCTGCGTCGCTACGATCGGAAAGGAGATGAAGGCGGCACCGAACAGCGCAAGCTTGAGCTGGGTGATGAAATATTCCAGCAGCGCCGTGTAGATGAATTTCGAATTCTCGGCCCCCGCCACCCAGACGAACGGCCAGACCAGGACGTTGTAGATCTGCTTGGCGAAGAAGAAGCAGAAGATGAAGGCCACGGCAAAGCCGAGCAGCGCCTTGATAAGCCGCGAGCGCAGCTCGATCAGGTGATCCATCAACGGCGCCTTGCTGGCCTCGATGTCTTCGGCGCTCATGACGCTTTGGCTTCCTTCGGCGCGTCCGTCGCAGGCGCCGGCTGCTGTGGCGCGGCTTGCGTTTCGCCGATGATGCCCAGCGGCTCAGGGCCGGCTGCGTGCGTCTCGGCTTCGACAAAGGTTTGCGGCGTGGGCGCTGCCGGCTCGGTCGGCGTCACCGGCTCGCCGATCGCGCCTGCGACCTGTGCATCGGCGGGCTTGTCGATGGTGAGCGCGTCCGTGACCTCCTTCTTCAAGTCGGTCATGACATTGGCGCCCGCAAAGCCGGTGGCGGCTTCCTTGACCTCGTCGAAGCTCTTCTTGATGTCGGCCATCTCGGCCTCGCGCATGGCCTCCTGGAACTGGCCCTGGAATTCGGCGGCCATCCTGCGGGCCTTGCCGATCCATTGCCCGACCATGCGCAGCACGCCGGGCAATTCCTTCGGGCCGATGGCAATCAGCGCGACGACCGCGATGACGACCAGTTCACTCCACCCGATGTCGAACATGAAAAAAATCCGCTGCCGAGCACGCCGTTCAAACCCTAACCCCAATAGCAGGATTTGAGGCGCCCGCGGCTTTTCTCAACCGGGCTGATGGCCGGATCAGACCGCCTTGCTGCCGACGTCGGACCGCGCCGCGGTGGGCGTCCCCGACGCATTGTGATCGATCGTCTTCACGGGCTCCGCGGGCTTCTCCGGCTCGTCTTCCTTCATGCCCTTCTTGAAGGCTTTGATGCCACCGGCGACATCGCCCATCAGATCGGAAATCTTGCCGCGCCCGAACAACAGCAGGACCACTGCGATCACGACGATCCAGTGCCAAATGCTAAGCGAACCCATCCTGCAACCTCCAAACATAGGGGGGCCGGCGCCGGCCCTTGCGCTGACCGGAAGGTAGGCCCGCAGGGTGCCAAAAACAAGGACTTGAGCCGCGGCAAATCGCTGTTCGGCCTACGTATTATAGCTACCGTTAACCCGCGGAAAGTTCAGGTGCGGGAACTACGTGCCCTCGCCCTTTTCGGCGTTCTTCTCCGCATCGGACGCGGCCTCCGCATCAGGCGCGGCCTCCGGCTCAGGCGCAGGCGCCAGCAGCAATTCCAGCGTATCGCCCGGCTCCAGCGCGTCCTCGTCCTCGCGGAGCGCCGGATCGTCCGAGGGGTTCGGCACAGCGAAGCCGGTCGGCAGGCGCGAATCCAGAAGGCCCGTCCCCTTCAACTCTTCGAGACCGGGCAGATCGGAGAGCTGCTCGAGGCTGAACTGCGTCAGGAATGCCTCTGTGGTACCGAAAGTCAGCGGACGGCCAGGGGTCTTGCGGCGGCCGCGCGGACGGATCCAGCCCGTTTCCAGGAGCACGTCGAGCGTGCCCTTCGAGGTGACGACGCCGCGGATCTCCTCGATCTCGGCGCGCGTGACCGGCTGGTGATAGGCGATGATGGCAAGCACCTCGATAGCCGCGCGGGACAGCCGCCGCGTCTCCGTGCTCTCGCGCGTCATCAGCCAGGCGAGATCGCCCGCGGTCCGGAACGTCCACTTGTTCGCGACGCGCACCAGATTTACGCCGCGCGGCGCATATTCGGCCTGCAGCTGCGCCAGCGCCTGCTTGACGTCCACGCCCTCGGGCATGCGCTTGGCAAGCGTCGCCTGATCGATCGGCTCCGACGACGCAAACAGCAGCGCCTCCAGCAGCCGGAGTTCCTCGGGCCGCGCCTGCGGATCGGCGGGTGTCGCCTCGTCCTCAGCCACGCGTTTCTCCGCCAGGCTTGCCATGGCCAAACTCTCCTTCTTGCACTTACTCGACCGGAACTTCCGGCACGGCATTGACGGCCTGCGGCGGGCGCTTCCGGAAGAACAAAGGCGCGAACGCCTCCTTCTGATTGATCTCCATCTGGCCTTCGCGGACCAATTCGAGCGCCGAGGCAAAGCTCGAGGCAAACACGGTCGCGCGTTGCGACGGATCAACCACGTATTGCATCAGGAGCTCGTCGAGGCAGCTCCAGTCCTCGGTGATGCCGACCAGCCGCTCCAGCGAGGCGCGCGCTTCCGACAGCGACCACACGGTGCGCTTGGCCAGATGGACGGTGGCGAGCACGTTCTGCTGGCGCTGTGTGGCATAGGCCGTCAGCAGGTCGTAGAGTGTTGCGGTGTAGCGGGGGTGACGGACTTCCGCGATGCTTTCCGGATTGCCGCGCGGAAAGATATCGCGCTGGAACTGCGGGCGGTTCATCAGCCGGTTCGCAGCTTCGCGAATGGCTTCCAGCCGGCGCAGCCGGTTGGCGAGTGCGGTCGCCATCTCCTCAGCGCTTGGTCCATCCGGCGCGGCCGGCTCCGGCAGCAGCAGGCGGGATTTCAGATAGGCGAGCCACGCCGCCATCACGAGATAGTCGCCGGCGAGCTCGAGCCGGATTTTTCGCGCGGCTTCGATGAAGGCGAGATACTGGTCTGCCAACGCCAGGATCGAAATCTTCGAGAGATCGACCTTCTGCTGCCGCGCCAGCGTCAAGAGCAGATCGAGCGGACCTTCATAGCCGCCGACGTCGACCACCAGCGCCGGTTCGCCCTCGGCGGCCTCGGCCGGCCGGCCGGTCTCAAACGAAAGAATTTCCGCGGTCATGCCATTCCCGCCTGTTGAACCAATGCGTCAAGCTCGGCGCGCGCCGCCTCGCGGTCGAACGGCACGGCCTGTTTGCGCGACGCCAACGCCTTGACGGCGCGCTCCAGCGGCTTGCCGGACAGTTCCGGCGCATGACTTGCGACCTCGCGCATCTCGTCGAACTTGCCGTTGCAATGCAGGACGATGTCGCACCCGGCCCCGACGATGGCCCGCGTCCGCTCGGCAATCGATCCGGCCAGCGCGTTCATGGAAACATCGTCACTCATCAACAAACCCTGGAACCCGATACAGACGCGAATCACTTGCTGGATGATTGTCGCAGATGTCGTCGCCGGATGGGTGGGGTCTAATGAGCTAAACACAACATGTGCGGTCATCGCCATCGGCAGATCCGCCAATGCGACAAACGCAGCGAAATCAGTTCGTTCCAGCTCGCTCCTGGGCGTATCAACCGTCGGCAGGCGGAAATGGCTGTCAGCCATCGCCCGGCCATGACCGGGAATGTGCTTGAGGACAGGCAGAATGCCGCCCTGCTCCAGCCCCTCCGTGACGGCCCGCGCGATCGCGGCCACCTTGCTGGGTTCGGTTCCATAGGCGCGGTTGCCGATCACGTTGTCGGCCCCGGCAACGGGCACGTCCGCCAGCGGCAGGCAATCCACGGATATGCCGAGTTCGGCGAGATCGGCTGCGATCAGCCGATTGCTCAGCCGCGCGGCCTTCAATCCCAGGGCCGGATCGCGGTCATAGAGGGAGCCGAATACCGCGCCTGGCGGATAGACGGGCCAGTGGGGTGGCCCAAGCCGCTGCACCCGGCCGCCTTCCTGATCGATCAGGACCGGGGCATCGGCGTTGCCCACAATGACGCGCAATTCTGCAACCAGCCGGGCCACCTGGGCGGGGCTCTCGACATTGCGCTTGAACAGGATGAAGCCCCATGGCCGCTCGGCGCGGATGAAATCGCGCTCGGCTGCGGTCAGCTCCAGTCCCGATACGCCCGTGATGAATGCGCGGCTCGGCATGGGCGGGGTTTGCCCTCAGCCCGCCCGGGGGTCAAGGAAACCCGACTTAATTGCTTTGGATGACGCACTGCCCGCCGGCATTCCTCAAGCTGGTGCACAGTTGGACGGCCTCGTCCCGGGTACCGAACGGCCCGACCATGGCGCGGTAGAACACGCCCTTTTCGCCCAGATCCGCCCGTTTGATCAGCGGCGGCCGGGAACCCAGCACGCCGGGGAACTTGTTCTGCAAGGACTTGTAGGACGCCTGGGCGTCCGCCTCGTTTTTCTGGGACGAGACCTGAACCACATAGCCACCGCCGCTTGCGGCAGGCGCGGGGTTGACGGCAGCCACCCTGGCAGGGGGCTCGGGCGCGGACGGCGCACCGCCTTGCGGCGTCAGCGAGAGCGGCTGGTTGGCGCTGGCATTGGCCGACGTCAGCGGGTTACGCGGCGCAGCCGCCGGCGCCGGGGGCGCAGCCGGCTTCGCCGGTGTAGCGGCGGGCATGCCCGCTTCGGCTGCGTCACCCTTCACCGACAGCGTCTTGATCCGCCGCGGCTCGTTGTTCGGCAATGTGCCATTAGCGGTTGCGACCGCAGGCGGCAGCGCGTTCGGGACGACGCTCGCCGGCGACGGCGGATTGGCGTTCTGATTCAGCGGCGGAAACACGACACGGGGACCGCTACGCGCATTGATGTCGACCGGCGTCTCCTCGCGCGGCACGATCTTCTCGTTGCCGTCGCCGAAGGTCATGCGATCAGGCGCCTTCGGGGCGGCATCAGGCTGCGCCGGCACGATCTTGGTCGGGCTGTTATCGGCCTTGATGATCGGCGGCTCCCCGCTGCGCGGCGAGCCGACGAAATTGCGATAGGCGAAGGCCGCACCCGTGCCTAGCACGGCAAGCGTCAGCACGGCTGCAACCGTGATCATGCCGCCGCGCTTTCGCGGCTGCTCCTCCGGCTCCTCCTGATAGTCGCCCTGATAGGCATAGGGATCGTCAGGATAGGCGGCCTCGCGCTGATAATCCTCCGAGGATTCGATTCGCCCGTACAGCGCATCGTCATAGCGCGAGGGATCGGGTTGCCCCTGCTCGGCGTATTGCGGCTCGTCCTCGTAGCGATCCTGCGGCTGCTGAGGCGGCACTGCCACCGCCGGCTGCGCATAGCGGTGCAACGGATGTACAGCGGATGGCTGATAGTCTGCTTCGTCGTCGTATTGTTGCTGCGCGGGCTGCGTCCGAGCATTGGCGCGCTGCATCCAGGGCGGCGGCCCGGCCGGCGCCTCGGGCTCCGGCTCATACTCGTCGGGCTGATATTGCGGTTCATGGTGGCGCTGCGCGGAATGCGGCTGAGGCTTCACATTGGCGCGGCCCATCGCAAATGGATCGGTCTGGCCGATCAGGCGCGCCAGTTCGGCCAAGGGATCACTTTCGGCCTGCTGGCCATGCTGATCCGTACCGCGGCCAAAGTCATCATGGGCGGGAAACGTTCGGTTCTGATATCGATCGGCCATTGGCTACGATGCATCCCCTCTCAGGAAGGAGCCAAATCGTACGATAAACGACTCGTCACCCGCCAGATGCCTCGGACATCCCCATGTACGCGGCGGACTACCCCTAGCTACTGAAGCTACCTCATCTCGGTCGGAGCGTGGACGCCGAGCACGGCCAATCCTGACGCCAGAACCGAAACAACGCCCTGGACCATTGCCAAGCGCGCCTTTGTAAGCTCTGCATCATGATTGATAATGAAGCGTAAATGGGGCAAGTCGCGGCCCTTCGTCCAAAGCGCATGAAATTCGCTGGCTAAATCATACAGGTAAAAGGCGATTCGGTGCGGCTCATGTGCAATAGCCGCCGCCTCCACGGTCCGGGGATAAATTGCCAGCCGCTTCAAAAGGTCGAGTTCCGCCGGCTCCGCCAGCCGTTCCACGGGCGCGCCCGACAGGTATGCCAGCCGGGCTCCGGCCTCCTGCGGCAGGTCCGGGACCACCTCCTCCCGCGCATTGCGGAAGATGGAATGGCCGCGCGCATGGCCGTACTGGACGTAGAAGACGGCGTTGTCCTTGGACTGCTCGATCACCTTGGCGAGGTCGAAATCGAGCACCGCATCGTTCTTGCGGAACAGCATCATGAAGCGCACTGCGTCCGAGCCGACCTCGTCGACGACCTCGCGCAACGTGACGAAATCGCCTGATCGTTTCGACATCCGGACCTGCTCGCCGGCCCGCAGCAGCCGCACGAGCTGAACGATCTTGACGTCGAGCGTGGCCTTGCCATCGGTCACGGCCTTGATGGCCGCCTGCACGCGCTTGATGTAGCCGCCATGATCGGCGCCCCACACGTCGATCAGGTCGCGAAAACCGCGATCGTACTTGTTCTTGTGATAGGCGATGTCGGAGGCGAAATAGGTATAGGAGCCGTCGGACTTGATCAGCGGACGGTCGACGTCATCGCCATACCTGGTCGCGCGGAACAGCGTCTGGATGCGGTCTTCGTAATCCTCGACGGGCTTGCCCTTCGGCGGCGGCAGGCTGCCTTCGTAGATGTCGCCCTTGGCGCGCAGGAAATCGATGGTTTCGGCGACCTTGTTGTTGCCGGCCTCGATCAGCGAACGCTCCGAGAAGAACACTTCATGCTTGATGTTGAGCGCGGCGAGATCGCCCTTGATCGCGTCCATCATCATCGCGATCGCCTTGCTCCGGACGATCGGCAACCACTCGGCCTCGCTCATCGCCTTGAGCTTGTCGCCATGCTCCTGCGCAAGCGCCTCACCGACCGGCTTCAGGTAATCGCCGGGATAGAGCCCTTCCGGGATCTCGCCGATATCCTCGCCAAGCGCCTCGCGGTAGCGCAGGAACGCCGACCGCGCCAATACGTCGACCTGCGCGCCGGCGTCGTTGATGTAATATTCGCGGGTCACTTCGAAGCCCGCGAATTGCAGCAGGTTTGACAGCGCATCGCCGAACACAGCGCCGCGGCAATGGCCGACATGCATGGGCCCGGTCGGATTGGCCGAGACGTATTCGACATTGACCTTCTGCGCGGCGCCGATCGCGCTCTGGCCGTAGACCGAACCATCGCGCAGCAAGGTGCGCAATTCCGCGATCCATGCCGACGGGTTCAGGGTGAGGTTGATGAAGCCCGGCCCTGCGACATCGACGGCCGCGATCAGATCGTCGCTGCGCAGCTTCTCCGCGATCTTGTCAGCCAGTTCGCGCGGCTTGGCCTTGGCGTCCTTGGCGAGCACCATCGCGGCATTGGTCGCCATGTCGCCATGGCTGGCATCACGCGGCGGCTCGACCACCACGCGCGAAAAATCCACCTGCGCGGGCCAACCGCCCTCGGCGGCCAGCGCGGCGCAAACCGCGTGAACACGCGCCAAAACGACGGCAAACAGGTGCTGGGACAGGGAATTTTGGGCCATGGGGCCGCCGCCTAACGCAAATCCGGGGTCGAGTCAAAAAGCCTTTGATGCTCGATGAGCGCATAGCGGTCGGTCATCCCGGCGATGAAATTGCCGATCCGCCTGATGCGCTCCGTTTCGGTTTCTTCCGCAGTACCCTGCAGCCATTCCGGCGGCAGGTCGCCCGGCGATTTCCGGTAGCGCTCGAACAGATCGGCGACGATCTGCTCGGCCTCTCCCATGACCCGCATCACCCTCGGATGGCGGTACATGTGCTGATAGAGGAACGCCTTGATTCCGGCTTCCGCCTTGGCGACATCGGCGGGAAAGGCGATCATCGCCTGCTTCTGGATGCGCACATCCTCGGCCGACTGCGGCTGCGCCGCGGCAACGCGCCGGCGCGCTTCCTTCATAACGGCATTGATCAGGTACGAAATCAGCTCGCGCACCAGCTCGGCCCCGCGCCTGACGTCGTCGAGATCGGGATAGTGCCGCTCGATGGCGGCGGTGATGTCCGCGATCACCGGGATCGCCTTGAGATCGTCGACGCGGAACAAGCCCGCGCGCAGCCCATCATCGATGTCGTGGGCGTCGTAGGCGATGTCGTCGGCGATGGCGGCGACCTGCGCTTCCATCGACGCAAAGCTCCAGAGCTCGAGGTCGAAGGTCTTGACGTAGTCGGCGATGCCGACAGGAATGCCCTGCTCCCGGTACGGGCCGACCGGCTCCCCGCCGCGCGCGGTCAAAGGACCGTTGTGCTTGACGATGCCCTCCAGCGATTCCCAGGTCAGGTTGAGCCCGTCGAATTCAGGATAGCGATGCTCCAGCGCGGTGACGACATACAGCGCCTGCGCGTTGTGATCGAAGCCGCCGTGATCCTTCAGGCAGGCATCCAGCGCCCGCTCCCCGGCATGGCCAAACGGGGGATGGCCGAGATCGTGCGCCAGCGCCAGTGTTTCGGTCAGGTCCTCGTCCAGCCCGAGCTGGCGGGCCAGCGCGCGGGCGATCTGGGCGACTTCCAGTGAGTGGGTCAGCCGGGTGCGGTAATGATCCCCCTCATGGAACACGAAGACCTGGGTCTTGTGCTTCAGCCTGCGGAAGGCGGTCGAGTGGATCACCCGGTCGCAATCCCGCCGGAACGGGCTGCGGGTACGACTCGGTGGCTCCGCAAACAGCCGGCCCCGGCTGCGATCGGGGTCGCAGGCGAAGGCCGCGCGCGGGGCTGCCATTCCGACCGTCACGGCTGTTTAATCCTTATCCATTTGATTCCAGTGCTCCCCGCACTTAACTATGGGGAACGCGGTATACCAAATGAATTGGGTATGACCGGCAGAGCATGGATCCGGAAAAGCGGGGCGCCGTTTTCCGAAAAGATCATGCTCAGAACAGAGAGACCGGAAATATGACTGCTGCCATTACCGTCAGCGAGCGGGCTGCCCGCCGGATCGGCGAAATCCTCAAGGGCGAAGGCGAAGGCGCCATGCTGCGCATCAGCGTCGAGGGCGGCGGCTGCTCGGGTTTCCAGTACAAGTTCGACGTCGACCACGCGAAGGCCGAGGACGATCTCGTGATCTCCCGCGAGGGCGCGGTGGTGCTGGTCGATTCGGCCTCGGTGCCGTTCCTGGCGGGATCGGAGGTCGATTTCGTCGACGACCTGATCGGCGCCTCCTTCCGGGT
>JAEZEU010000612.1 GCA_023432885.1 Pseudomonadota bacterium
TTCCTGGCGCCCGCCTCCGAACGCACCAAGGCGGTATGGGCCAAGTTGCAGCCCTACTTCGCCGAGGAACGAAAGAAAGGCGTTCTCGCCGTCGACGCGCAAAATCCGTCGACGATGCTGGCGCACAAGGCAGGATACATCGACCGTGACAACGAGATCATTGTCGGCCTCCAGACGGATCAGCCCTTCAAGCGGGCGATCTTTCCGTTCGGCGGCCTGCGCATGGTTGAAGCAGGTCTCAAGGCTGCGGGGTTCGAGCCCGACGCAAAGGTGCATGAAGCCTTCACCAAGTACCGCAAATCGCACAATGACGGCGTGTTCGACGCCTACACGCCGGAGATCATGAATTGCCGGCGCTCTGGCATCATCACCGGCCTTCCCGATGCTTACGGCCGTGGCCGGATCATCGGCGATTATCGCCGCGTTGCACTGTACGGCACCGATCGCCTGCTCGAGGTCAAGCGCCAGGAGCGTGCCCAGATCGACGACATGTGGCCGACAGACGAGATTATCCGGCAGCGCGAGGAACTCGCCGAGCAAATGCGCGCGCTCGAAGATCTCGCAGCGATGGCAAAGCTGTACGGCTGCGACATCACACAGCCCGCAACCAATGCGCAGGAAGCCTTTCAATGGGCCTATTTTGCCTACCTTGGCGCGATCAAGGAGGCCAACGGTGCGGCGATGTCGATTGGCCGCATATCGAGCTTCCTCGACGTCTACATCGAACGCGACCTGAAGGAGGGTACGCTCGACGAAGCCGGCGCGCAGGAACTCTGGGACCAACTCGTACAGAAGCTGCGCATCGTGCGCTTCCTTCGCACGCCGGACTACGACGCGCTGTTCAGCGGAGACCCCTACTGGGCGACAGAATGCGTCGGCGGCATGGATCTCGACGGACGGGCGCTGGTGACCAGGAGCAGCTATCGCATGCTGCATACCCTCTACAATCTCGGGCCCGCGCCGGAGCCGAATATCACGGTGCTCTGGTCCAACCACATGCCCGCGGCTTTCAAGCGGTTTTGCGTCAAGGTCAGCAAGGATACTTCCTCCCTGCAATATGAGAACGACGACCTGATGCGCCCGTACTGGGGCGACGACTATGCGATCGCCTGCTGTGTTTCGGCGATGCGGCTGGGCAAGCAGATGCAGTTCTTCGGCGCCCGCGTCAATTTCGCAAAGGCCTTGCTCTACGCCATCAATGGTGGCCGTGATGAGGTTTCCGGCGATCAGGTCGCGCCGAGGACCATGCCGGTCATCGGCGACTTCCTCGACTATGACGACGTCATGGCGAAGTTCGACTCCACCATGGAGTGGCTCGCCAGGACCTACGTGCATGCCATGAACTGCATTCACTACATGCACGACAAGTATTTCTACGAGCGGCTCGAGATGGCGCTGCACGATCGCGACATCCTGCGCACCATGGCGTTCGGGATCGCCGGTCTGTCTGTTGTTGCCGATAGCCTGAGCGCCATTAAGTACGGGAAGATCCGCGTGGGCCGCGACGCCACGGGGCTGGTAACCGACTATCAGAACGAGGGTAACGCCTCGACTCCCCAGTTCGGAAACAACGACGATCGGGTCGACCAGATCGCATCGGAGCTCGTGACCAGCTTCATGCAGAAGATCAGGAAGCATCCGACCTACCGGAACGCGACGCATACCCAGAGCGTGCTCACCATCACCTCGAACGTCGTCTACGGCAAGGCGACCGGAAACACACCGGACGGGCGCCGCAAGGGCGAGCCATTTGGGCCTGGCGCCAACCCGATGCATGGCCGTGACAGCCATGGCTGGCTCGCGTCATGCCTTTCGGTGGCAAAGCTCCCCTACAAGGATTCCCTCGACGGCATCAGCTATACCGTGTCGGTCGCACCACAAAAGGCGCATCTCTCCGAGGCTCAGCTGATCGACGAGGCTACCAAGGCATTCGACGTCTACTTCGGTCGCGGCGGCTTCCACATGAACCTCAACGTGATCGACAGGGAGACGCTGGAAGACGCCATCAAGAACCCTGACAAATATCCGCAGCTCACGATCCGCGTATCCGGCTATGCCGTCAACTTCGTCCGCCTGACTCCCGAGCAACAAAGGGATGTGATCAGTCGTACCTTCCACGGGCAGATCTGAAGTTCCGGGATCGGCCATGTCGACGGTGAAGCCACTCGAAACCGGCAGCCGGCACGATCTTCGAACGGGCGCATCTCCCGATGCGCCCAACGAGGACAAGTTCAAGGACGAGCAAGGCGCGTTCGGGTACTGTCATTCCTACGAGTCTTCGTCACGCTACGACGGGCCCGGCCTGCGTGTCGTGCTGTTCATGTCCGGCTGCCTCCTGCGCTGCACCTACTGCCACAACCCCGACACCTGGCATCTCAAGGACGGCACCTATGTGTCGGCCGAGCAGGTTCTGAAGCGCCTCGACGATTTTGCCCCCTCGCTACGCGGCCTCAACGGAGGGCTGACGATATCGGGGGGTGAGCCCATGGTGCAGCTCGCTTTTGTCAGGCGTATCTTCGCGGGCGCCAAGGCAATGGGTCTGCATACCGCGATCGAGACATCGGGCGTCCTCGGAGATCGGGTTGACGATTCCTTTCTCGAAGCCGTCGACCTGTTCTTGCTCGACATCAAGAGCTCCAACCCCGACACCTATCGCATGGTGACGGGGCGGGACATCGCGCCGACGCTGCGCTTCGCCGAACGCCTCGCGTCGATCAACAAACCCGTCTGGGTCCGCTTTACGCTGGTGCCCGGCTCCACCGACGATCCCGCCAATGTCGAGGGGATCGCCAAATTCGTCGCGCCAATGAAGAACGTCGAATGGGTCGAGGTACAGCCCTTCCATCAGATGGGTGAGTTCAAGTGGAAGGCGATGGGCCTCGATTACAAGCACTACAATACGCCGCCACCCAGCCGCGAGCTGGTGAGCCGGGTGATCGGTCAGTTTCGCGATGCGGGCTGTAACGCCCGCTGATCGCTGGAAAGAAAACGGGGGAGAGTGAAATGTTGGACCTGGCCCGCGACATCATCGGCAGCCAGCCGATCCTGACGGCTTTCCTGGCGATCGGCGTCGGCTACCTGGTAGGCCAGATCAGTATCTTCGGCTTCTCGCTCGGCGTCGGCGCCGTGCTCTTTGTCGGCCTCGCTATCGGGGCCTTCGCGCCGAAGGCCCAGATCATCGGTCCGATCGGGCTCACAGGCTTGATCATGTTCCTGTACGGGATCGGGATTCTCTACGGCCGGCAGTTCTTCGAAGGCATCGTCGGCTCGGGACAGAAATACAATCTCCTTGCCCTGATCGCTTGCCTCGCCGGTCTCGGCGTAGCGCTCCTGCTCGGAGAGATGTTCAACATCAAAATCGGCCATACACTCGGCCTCTACGCGGGGTCGATGACCAGTACGGCGACCCTCCAGGCCGCACTCGATGTCACCAAGAGCAAGGATCCGTCGATCGGCTATTCCATCGCCTATCCTTTCGGCGTCATTGGCCCGATCCTGTGCATCTATTTCATGACGCGCATGGTGCAGCCCAAGTTTCCGGCGAAGGCCCAGCGCTTTCACATGGGGGAGATTTCCATCGGCCCCGGCTTCGCCGGACATACCCTCAGCGAACTGAGCAAGGAAGCTCTGAGCGCCGTGCAGGTGACGATGGTGCGCAAGGCTGGACAGAATGTCGTTCCCGCGGACGACCTGGTGCTGTCAGCCGGTGATGCAGTCCTGGTCGTTGCCGAAAGCCAGGAAACGATCGCAAACGCCGCGGCAAGGCTTGGGAAGCTCGAACCCGGCCGGTTGGCCGCCGACCGGGCGGATCTGGACTATATCCGCGTGTTTGTAGGCAAGGCCAGCGTGGTGGGAATTCCCCTCTCCAGCCTTCCCCTTCCCTCGGGCTTTCCGATTCACCTTCTTCATGTCCGCAGGTACGATGCCGACCTTGTGCCGTCACCCGACCTGATGCTGGAATTCGGTGACCGCGTCGGCGTCCTAACACCTCCGGATCGCAAGGAGGAGATTCGCAGGCACTTCGGCGACACCGTCAAGGCGACCGCCGAGTTCAGCTATGTATCCCTCGGGCTCGGCATGGTGATGGGCGTCCTCCTCGGCCTGATCCCAATTCCAATCCCGGGAGTCGGTATTGTCACCCTCGGCATTGGTGGCGGACCGCTGATCGTCGCGCTCATCCTCGGCAAATTGCGACGTACTGGACCGATGCTTTGGACCATGCCGTTGCCGGCCAACATCGTCCTGCGAAACTTCGGCCTTGCGATGTTTCTGGCTACCGTCGGCGTCAATGCCGGACAGCCGTTTGTCCGCACCGTCGCCGAGTCCGGTTTCACTATGCTGTTCATCGGCGTCGCCGTTCTCCTTACGACCGTAGCGATAGTCCTGCTCGTCGGTCACTTCGTGATGCGGATTCCCTATGACGATCTCGTCGGCGTCGCTTCGGGGGCCACGGGAAATCCCGCCATCCTCGTCTACTCGACCAAGATGGCGCCGACGGAGCGGCCCGACATCGGTTACGCCATGATCTTTCCCTCGATGACGCTGGTGAAAGTGATTGCCGTCCAGATCGTCGGACTTTTGACGCTGGGGAGCGCAACCGGCGGGTGACCACGGACCCCAAGTAGGGAAAATTCAGGATGGCTGAATCGCCGCCCGCATCACAGGTGCCGATATTCAATTTGCAGGCGTACAGCCCTGCGGAGATCAAGGAGGCCGTCGAGACGGTTGGCGTGAAGAAGGCCACCCTGCCCTTTCTCACGTCCTTCATGCTGGCAGTCGTGGCCGGCGGCGGCATCGGTTTCGGGGCACTCTACTATACCATCGTCGCCAGCGACCCCACGTTTAGCTTTGCAACCGTTCGCGTCGTCGGAGGATTTGTTTTCACGCTCGGCCTGGCGCTTGTCCTTGTCGGAGGCGCCGAGCTGTTTACGGGCAACAATTTGATCGTGATGGCCTGGGCAAGCGGCAAGGTTTCCACTCGGACGATGCTCCGCAACTGGACCATCGTCTGGCTCGGGAATCTGTTCGGCGCGCTTGGGCTCGTGGTGTTGGTCTACTTCTCGCATCATCTGGACATGAATGACGGCCGCATCGGCTTGTCGGTCCTGAGCACGGCAGCCGGAAAGATCCGGCCGGACAGCGTGACGCTGTTCGTCAAAGGCATCCTGTGCAACGTGCTCGTCTGTGCTGCCGTCTGGCTTGCCTATGCGGGCCGATCGGTTGTCGACAAGATGGTGGCCGTCATTTTGCCAATCTCGGCATTCATAGCCGCCGGCTTCGAGCACTGCGTGGCCAATATGTATTTCCTGCCGCTGGCGTGGCTGCTGGTTCGAACCGGTCACGCGCCGGCGGATTTCGATACCTCGCTCATCACCATATCGGGCATCGTCCACAACCTCGTGCCGGTGACCCTGGGCAACATCGCGGGTGGCGCCGGGTTCGTCGGCGTCACATACTGGGCGATCTATCGGGTAACATTCGGGGAGGCCCGGTGAGAGATCATCCGGCGACGTTCTCTTGAGGTGAAGAACTCGCGGGCCCCCGACTACCTACGAAGTCTTTCTCCCAATCGGCTTGGCACTCGAGCCGTCTGGCGCATCCAGCCCGAACAGTCCCGCCACCTGCTTGAGGCGCCTGGCCGCCTCGCCGGATATTTCTGCGCTGGCCGACAACACTTCCTCAATGGCCCCGAACGCCTTGCGACGCTCAGCCTTGCTGTCAGGCAGCAGCTTGGGGATCGCGGCAAGCGCGGCCTCGCGGTCGAGCAGCAGCATGAAAAACTGCTCGCGCACCAGCATCTTGAACTCGGCCAAGGTCATACGCCGCGCCTCGGCAGTCTGGCGTAGCCGCCGGAGCGCTTCGAGGCTGCGCTCATCGACCATGCCGCGGGCCGACCCGACATAGAGCAGCGCCCGGATGCCGGCTTCGCGCAATCCGCCGGACGCGATCTTCGATTTCAACTCGGCGATGCGCTTCTGCAGCAATTCGCGATGCTTTGGATCCATCGCGCGAGGGCCCGAGGGCGACGACTGTGGATCGACACCGACGGCGGCCTGCAATGCGGGCGAGCCGTAGATGGCCAGGAACATCGCCTCGCTCAGCGCTTCCGTCGAGTCGCGCCATTGGTCGAGCGAAGTGACGATCTGCTTGGACATCCTCTCCTGAAATGCCAGGAAGGGATTATCCCCGGAAACGGGCTTGCGGTTCTCGCGCGCCTTGTCAGCCGCATCCTCCACGCCCTTCATGAAAGGATTCTGGCTACTGAACGCCTCATATTGCAGCCGGAGCGGATGCCAGTTCCGCATCATCTCCGCCATCTGCGGCGTCACCATCGACTTGACCCAGGGCTGGAGATATTTCTGGTAAGCTGCAAGGTTCATTTCGGAAACCCGCTTGGCCGTCTCGAAGCGGCGCTCGTCCTCCGGGGAATTACCGCCCATGGCCCGGATGTCATCGAGTGTCCGCGCCTCGCAGCGCATCACCCACTGACCGACCGCAAGCTCGTCGTTAAGCGTCTCGGTGCCCCTCGCCTCGAAGGTCGCCTCGTAAAGTCCGGGCGGCAGCACGTCGATCAGGTCTATGTTGCTGGAGAACTCGGCATGCTCCTTCTTGGCGACGCCGCCGGAGACGAAAATGCCGAGATGCCCGACTGTCTCATGCACGGTATAAACGATGGTCTGGCCGTAGGCCCTGATCTCGTCGACGTCTGCATAGAGCTCGAGGATCCAGTCCAGTGCCTGCTGCGGAGGAGTGATATTGTCGCCCTTTGAGCAGAAGACCACGATGGGCGAGCGGATGTTGCGCAGGTCAACCGCGGTTCCGTCGGACATCTTGACACGGCCGGCAGCGAGGTTGTTGCCGATGAAGAGTTCATCGACGATGAACTGGATTTCCTCGGCGTTCAGATTGACGTGCCCGCCCCACCATTTCTCGAACTCGAGATAGCGGTCGGCCTCGGTGTCGACCTTGGAATAGACGTTATACTGCTTGGTCCACAGCGTGTTCGAGGGGTTCTGGTTCTCAAAGTTCTGCACCAGCCAGGCGCCGTCGAACTTGCCGGCGCCGATATCGCTGGTCAACGCCGTCAGCCAGCTTCCGCCAAGCAGGCCGCCCGAGTAGCGCATCGGATACTTGCCGTGCACGCCCGCCCAATAAGCGAGCGGAGCGCCCGCAATGATCAGCGGACCGAACAGCTCCGGCCGTAACGAGGCGAGGATCATGACGGCCCAGCCGGCCTGGCAGTTGCCGATTACGCAGGGCTTCCCATCGGCCTCGGGATGCCGCTCGATCACCTTTTCGATGAAGATTGCCTCGGCGCGCGCGATGCGCTCGATGGTTTGGCCTGGGATCGGTTCCGGCAGGAAGCCGATGAAGTAGCAGGGATGGCCCGCCTTCATCGCCACGCCGATCTCGCTGTCCGCCTTGAAACCGCCGATGCCCGGGCCGTGACCGGCGCGCGGGTCGACCACGACGAACGGGCGGCGTTCCATGTCGATCTCTACGCCCTTGGGCGGAATAATGCGCACCAGCGCATAGTTGACCGGCTGCTCGAGCTTCCGCCCGTCGAGGATGAGTTCTGCGGCATAATTCAGGACATGCGGCGCAGTCTGGGCGATGTGCTCGCGATACTGGTCGCCGCGCTGGCGCATAATGTCGAGGAACAGCACGCTGCGCTGCCCGGCGTCAAGCATGTATTCAACGGCCTTGGCGACAACACCCGACATCGCGCCGCCCGGCAGTTCCGGCCTATCAAGAGACATCGTTCCGATCCTTTTCCCGGCAATTGAGAGTGAAGGAGGATCGCATCCGGCCGGCCTTGATCTAGGTCAATCCACGCTGATGCTGATCGTCCCTGCTCAAGCGGGGAGGAACATCGATGCCTGCGCCGGAAAATTACGCCGTTACCGAACACACGCGCGATGGCCGCGAGATCGAAATCCGCGCCCTGCGGCCTGATGACAGGGATGACATGCTCGCGGCCGTCAGCCGCGCCGGCGCGCTATCACTGCAACGGCGCTTCTTCGCGGTGAAGCGCGGCTTCTCGGAGAAGGAAATCGACTTCTTCATGAACATCGACTTCACCAACCACGTTGCCCTGGCTGCGCTTGCCGAAGAGGAAGGGCGCAAGGTCATCATTGGCGGTGGCCGTTACATCATTACCGACGCCGGCACGGCCGAGATCGCGTTCGTGGTCATTGACGAATATCAGGGGCAAGGCATCGGAACCTTGCTGATGCGCCATCTCGCCGTCATCGCCCGGAGGGCTGGCTTGAAGAATTTGATCGCCGAAGTGCTGCCGGAGAACGCTGCCATGCGGAAGGTATTCAGCAAATTCGGCTTCCAGGCTCGCCGCGAAAACGATCCGCAGGTCGTGCATCTGGTCCTGCCGCTGTGAAGACCATCGGCGCTGCCGGCGGACGCGACTCGCTAATTTGCCGGCCGCGCGCGGCGGCGGTTCTATGGAGAGTGCGCCCCAGGAAATCGCAACCTTCGCTAGCTGCGCTGGGCCCCCTGTTGCATCCCGGTCTGTCGCGCGGGACAGCACCAAAACCCGACCCGTGGCCCGAATACGGCCCGGGTCTGCTTGGGACTGTGCCAGTTGAGGGGATACCGGAACCAATCAGAACGACGGCCGTGCGTTCCTAATTTTGCGTGAGTGTGCCACGCTGATATTCGGGCCCAAGGACCTGATTGTTCACAGGTCGTTCTTGATCTCGGATCGGCTAAGTGGTTGATACCGCAGTGACGGAAGGGTGGCCGAGTGGTTTAAGGCACCGGTCTTGAAAACCGGCGTGCCTGCAAGGGTACCGTGGGTTCGAATCCCACCCCTTCCGCCAGCATGATGTTTTCCCGTTCGTCATCGCTCGAAACGCACAGCAAAATCAGCGGCTTACGCCGAAGAACCTGTACTTCTTCATTCGGCGGTGTTCTCTCCAATCAGCGCTGAAACCGTAGCTTGCGACCGTGGGTTCGGAGGACGGTTTGACGGACAATATTATGGCTGGGAAACTGAAACCGCTCGACGTCGAACGTGAGACGAAGCCAGGCAAGTAGGCCGACGGCGGCGGGCAGTACCTGCGATGCTATCAACGTTCACGGAATGCGCGATTCATCTGATCGGCGAATGGCTTCGTCAAGTAGGAAGCTACCGTTCTCTCTTGGGTTGAAACAAACACTTCTGCGGGCATGCCAGGGACCAACCGCATGCCATTGAGCCTCGCAACTGCGTCCTCGGTAGGAAGCAGATTGACGTGTGCAATGTAGTGTTCTTGGCCGTTCGTAGGATCGCGCGCCGAGGCAGGAGACACCATGACGACGGTCCCCCTCATCTCCG
This sequence comes from Pseudomonadota bacterium, assembly GCA_023432885.1. GTDB lineage: Bacteria > Pseudomonadota > Alphaproteobacteria > Rhizobiales > Xanthobacteraceae > Bradyrhizobium. The sequence continues at coordinate 9,335 of JAEZEU010000612.1, forward strand.
GCGTCGTATTGCGGTTGAACGCGGTCAGGCGAACTCTGGCAAGTTGCCCTTCCCTTACCTGATCAATGTCGGCCGGCGAGATCCTGATCTCAAATTTTAGTTCCGCATTTTGGGGAACGATAGTCGCGATCTTTGCCGCGGGCGTGATAACGCCGCCGACCGTATGAACGAAGAGCTCATTGACGTAACCTGAAACCGGAGCTCGGATCTCGGTTCGTGACAGACGATCTTCGATCGCTAGCTTTCGTTCGCTTAGTTCGGCGATACGGGCGTCCACAGTCCGAAGTTCGCGTTGGGCCTCTGTACTCGCATTTTGATCTATTGCGATTATCTGAACCCGGATTTCACTGGCGCGGACTTTAGCGCGGGCTATGCCGGCGGAGATCTCACCGTGCTCTCCTAGTATCCGTGCCAAATCACGATGAGCCGAATAGACTCGGGTATACTCAACAATTTTCTTCTCGTATAGAGAGTCCAGCTTATCACGCTCCGCGCTTACCAATTTTATCTCGTGCTCCTTGGCAGCGAGTCGTGCCGCCATTCCCTTGATTTCCTCCAAGGTCTGGCTCACGCTGAGCTCCAGTTGTTCCTTCTGGCTGTCTCGCCCCAACTTGTTGCCGGCAAACAGACGAGTCTCTCCGTGGATCACGATGTCCGCGGCGGTTGACAAGCGCCCGAGGTCGGCTGGGAAATCAATCAAAGAGAGGTTGTCACGCTCTGCTATCAGGCGCGCATGGCGACCCATGGCTTCGCCCAACTGGGACCTGACGATGAGGAGTTCTGCCTTGATTTGAATGTCGTCCAGCGTCGCCAGGATCTGCCCTTCTCGGACGAGATCGCCTTGGCGGATGGAAAGCGTTTTCACAATGCCGCCGTCCCGATGTTGGACCTCCTTCAGGTTCTGGTCCACTCTTACCGTACCGGCCGCCACGACGGCGCCTTCCAACCTCGCAATCGCCGCCCATCCGCCACACCCGATCACCAACAGAACTACAAGGGCCAGACCAGTGAGTATCCTCGGCCAAAGCCGGAAGGACGGTTCTGTAGCAAGAGTGCCGTTCGACGGCGATGCCACGGCAAACGCTTTCCGATCGAAATGCTTCATAGCCGACTTCCTTGATCGCCTCAGGAGACCGCGACGGTGAACTGAAGATGATGGAGTCCGACAAGTTCTATTGTGAAGAACTCATCTGCGTCAGGCTTGTCGTAGATATCCACGAACGTCTTCTTGTCCTTCTCGATCTCCTCAAACCGGAAGTGAACCGGCCTCTTCTCTCCACCCGTAGATAGGTAGACGTCTTCAAACATGTCGGAAATCGCCTCTTGGATATCCTCATTTCGGAGGGAGCTGATTTCGAAGGTTGCAGCTACAATCTTGTCTCCGACCGTAAAATCGGTGATTTTACCCACTGTCATCGGCTGGTTGTGATCGCTCTGACCTTGAAACACGAACGTGTCGTCGCCATCACCGCCCGTCATCGAGATCCAATTTGATCCAGCGACGATATGGTCGTCGCCCGACCCCGTGACGACTTTCTCGAAGGCTGCTATCAGATCGTGTCCGATTTCAACACCATCGGCGCTGCCATTTCCGAGGTCGACCGTAACGCTGATGGTTGCGGTCGAGTAGTCGAGCGTGTCCGCTCCAGCGCCTCCGTCATAGCAATCGTCGGCAGCGTCCGCGGTTGCTACGATATGATCGTCACCATCGTTACCGAAAATCGCGTCACGTCCTGAGCCATCTGAAATAGTGTCGCTTCCGGCACTGCCTTCGAGAGTGTCATTTCCCGCGCCGCCGCTCATGCTCATGCTGGCTGTTGTCGACGCCGCGCTGATCAAATCGTCACCGCTCCCGCCGATGATCTCCTCGAACCCTGAAACGACGTCATGGCCAGTCTCCTGGCCTGCGGCGATTCCGTTTCCGACATCAGCGGTAACGCTCTTGGTGGCAACAGAATAATCTAGAGTGTCCCAACCGGTACCACCATTGTAAGTGTCGTCGGCAGCGTCGGCCGCTGCGACGATATGGTCGTCTCCGGCGCCACCGTAAGCTGCGTCGCTGCCTGTTCCGTCGACTAGTACATCGTCGCCGTCGTCTCCCAACAGGAGATCGCTGCCGGCTCCTCCGACTATCACGTCAATCCCCGCGCCCCCAGCGAGTTCATCATCGCCATCACCGCCATCAAGCGTGTCATTGCCCGCATCACCCTGAACGATATCGTTGCCGGCGCCAGCCAGCAGGATATCCGCACCCGCACCGCCCGAAATTACATCATCGCCGTCCTCACCCACGAGGCTGTCGTCACCGCCCTCGCCATACAAATGGTCGTTGCCGGCCCCGCCGAAGACGATGTCGTTACCAGCACCTGCGAACACCACGTCGTTGCCGGCGCCTGCGTGAACGACGTCGTTGCCTGCTCCAGCAATGATGTGGTCGTCACCTGTTCCTCCGATGACCACATCGTTCCCGCCGCGGGCATCGATATTGTCATCGCCGGCCCGACCGTCGATAGTTTCGCCGCAATGCGTGCCGAGCAGGTTGTCGTCTCCCGCGGTCCCAATAATAGGCGGCGGCTCGACGACACTGAAATAAGCTGTCTGCAGAACGAATGCCTTGCCGTCACTGATCGTATAGGTCAACCGGACGTCACCGAGCATGCCCTCATCACGCACGAACATCCAGCCACTACCGTCTTCGGCAGGTGTCAGTGTCCCGGAAGATGACGCGAGGTTGACTATGGTCAGTTTATCTCCATCCGGATCGGTGGCGCCGGCCAACAGAGCGGCTAGGGAGATGATCAATGCCTGGCAACCGACCAGATCCTGCAGATGCACCGGTCCATTGGTTCGCGGTGCCCTGTTACGAATCAGATCATCGGGCGGTGTGGTGGGCGGATCGGGGTTACGGGGTGACGACGGTTTGTCTCTGCCACCGCCGCCGCCTCCACCTCCTCCACCGCCTCCTCCGCTTCCCGCATTACCGTCGGAGCTTGATGGAGGCGGAGTGCGGTCGCCATTGCCGGTCCTGCCCGCATCGCCGGTCGACCCTGTAGCAGCACGCAGCGGGATGGCCTGCGCCGGTTCAATGGCGACGGAGCCGATAATTGCTTCGTTGCGATCGTCGTAAGCAATCCGGATTGGGACCACATTGTCCGACGACTGTTTTGTGTTGTCGTTTTCCGGAGCCACCTCTTCCTCGGTCGCGGTGCTGATTTCATCATTCGATCTCGGCTCGTCTTGAGCTCCGTTGTCGCGCTTACCGGACTGCTGCTCTTCGCGGGCCTCCAACTTGACGGGCATAAAGCTCTTCAGGTACGCAGCGCATCCGGTCAGAAAGACCAGAAAAGCAAGAGGTGGGATTTTTCCCTTCTGCTGATCCGGTTCGACATAGTCCTCACGTGTTGGCTGGTTTCGCGATTGCGAGGTGGGCTTGAATGCTTTGGCCGTGATCATGCAGGCCTCCTTACTTGCGTTTGGAGTTCGCCGGGCACGGTCCGCGCTGCGGGCTGCTGCAATCCGGCCGGCGTCATGACATCCTGCTTCTTGCCAAACGCGACCATGCGCCCACTCTGCACGATCGCAACGAGATCCACGGCGACGAGCGCGCTCGGACGATGCGCGATTACAATCGCGATACCCCCTCGCGCTTTGACACCTTCAATCGCCCGGGTGAGCGCCTCTTCTCCCTCGCCGTCAAGGTTGGAGTTGGGCTCGTCCATGACGACAACAAAAGGATTCCCGTACAGCGCTCGCGCCAGCGCTATACGCTGCCGCTGACCCGCCGACAGGGCTGTACCCTGGGGGCCCAGTTGGGTTCGGTATCCGTCGGGCATTCTCACGATCATGCCGTGAACGCCGGCCGCCTTCGCCGCTTCAATAACCTTTTGAGAATCTGCATTTGGCTCGAAGCGGCAGATGTTGTCTTCGATCGTCGCATCCATCAAGCTGACTTCTTGGGGGAGATAGCCGATGTGCTTTCCGATCTCGTCTTCGCGCCATTGGATCAGGTCAGCGCCATCTAACCGGACGCTGCCGCGCAGCACCGGCCAGATGCCAGTAAGCGCACGCACGAGGCTCGTTTTGCCACCGGCACTGGGTCCGATGATACCAAGTGCTTGGCCAGCCTCCAGCTCGAAGGCAACATCGCTCAGGATGATCTGCCCGGAACCGGGCGCTGCGACCGTGATCTTCTCCACGCTGAGCCGCTCGCCCGGTGCGGGCAGCTTCATCGGCGCATCGGAGGCGGCTAGTGCCACGACGGTCTCGCGAAGTCGTTGGTAGGCCATCCGCGCCGCGACAAATGGCTTCCAGTTTCCGATCGCCAGGTCCACAGGCGCAAGCGCACGAGCTGAGGCAACCGAGCATGCGATGATGGCTCCGGCGGTGAGCTCGCCCTTTATCGTGAAATACGCACCGAGGCCTAGCACCGCCGACTGCAGTAGCATGCGAAGCACGCGGGACACCGCGGCGAATGTCCCTGTGATGTCGTTCGCTCTCGTCTGCAATTCCAGATGTTCGCAGTTTGCATCGTTAAAGCGGTCTACAGCTCGGCCCGCAAAGCCCATCGCTTTGAGAACCTCCGCGCTGCGCGCGTTGCTGTCGGCCATGGTGTTGCGCGCCATCGCCGCCTTCCGCGTGGAAAGACTGAGCCGTTTCGTCAAAATCTCGCTAACGACAGTCAATGCTGTCAGCACGAACGCGCCTGCGAACGTCAGCGCGCCCAGAGCAGGATGCAGAAAATAGATAAATGCCAGATAGATCGGCATCCAAGGTAGGTCGAACAGAGCGGCGGGCCCCTGACTACCAAGAAAGCCCCGTACCGTATCGACGTCCCGTCCACGTTCCAGCGCTTCAGACGTCGAGAAACCGAAACGCGGCATGTCGATCGCCACCCGATGCGCCAACGGCGCCACCTTCCGGTCCAACCGCGCCCCGACCCGCACCAGCACCTGGGAGCGGATAACGTCGAAGCAACCCTGGAAGAGATACAGAGCGATGACCAGGCTTGAAAGGACGAGAAGCGTGGGAATGCTCCCACTGGTCAGCGCCCGGTCGTAAATCTGCATCATGTACAGGGAGCCGGTCAACGCTAGAACGTTGATCGCCCCTGAGATGAGAAACAGGAAGATCACTATACCGCGGAAACCGCGTGTGAGCTCGGCAAGCCTACGGCGCTTTGCGGGAGTGAGCTCTTTTGAGTTGGCCATGTTATGCGCCCTGGCTGGAAATTGGCGAAAGTAACAATTGCACGGGAGGCAGATGCATCTGCCTCCCGTGGAATCAAGGGCGCTCAGAGACCGAGATTCGCGTTGGTCAGGTTATGATGACCTGCTATCTCGATCGTGAAGTCAGCACCGGCGTCGCCATCGACATTGCCCTGAACGATGGTGAAGTCACCGTCGGCACGCGTTTCAAGTGTAACTGCGAGTTGCCCCGCCGCCGTGAAGGCACCTGAGACCAGTGAGAAACTCTGGTCGCCGGCAGAACCCGTGTTCGCATCGATCGCCGTCAGGTCGACGCGGTCACCGGCCTCGAAAGTGAGGATAGTGTCGCCGTCGGCCGCCGAAGCCGATATGAATTTGTAGGTATCGTCGCCGGCACCGCCATTCATCACGTTCACCGCGCTACTTGCGGTGATAGTGTCGTTGCCGGAGCCGGTATTCACATTCTCGATTCCCCAGATCGTGTCGTTACCAGTCTGGGAACTCGACGCGGTGCCGTGCAACAAGGGGCCGGATCCGAGGTTCACGGTGACGTTCGCACTCACCGCCGACATGTCGAGCGTGTCACTGCCTGGACCGCCGGCATTGTCGTGACCAAAGTAGACGTCGTTGCCGTCACCGCTCTCCGCGACGAACATATCGTCGCCGGCACCGCCGAAGACGGTGTCGTCTCCTGCGCCAGCCGTGATCAGATCGTGGCCTTCGTCTCCGAAGATGCGATCGGCCCCGGCATCGCCGTAGACGATGTCGGCATCGGCACCCGCCATCAACTGGTCATCGCCTGCACCGCCGAAGATTACATCGCGCCCGTCGCCGCCGCTGGCGAAGTCGGCGCCGTCACCCAGCGACATTGCATCGGCACCGGCATCGCCGATCGCGACGTCATCGCCACCGAATGCGACGATGTTGTCGTCGCCCATGGTACCAACCAATGTGTCGGAGTCGCTCGTTCCGGTCCGAAGCGCACCGGCAACCGGAGCAACCGGCGTTTCGTCGTCGCTATCGGTGTCGTTATCGTTGTCATCTTCATCCTCGTCCGGTTCACCGGACTGGAACTGGGGCGGCACGACGCCCGTGAACGTGACCGAATGAGTTCCGTTCGAGATGGTCTTGCTGCCATCTGCATTTTCGACCAGATCGTAGTTCGAGAGAACTGCTCCCTCCGGAAGCTCGATCACGTCCTCGGCCCGCAAGGCGCCGATGATGATGTCGTTGCCGCCGTTGGACTTGAACACGATACGATGGGCCGAAGTCAGGGCCGAGATATCGATCGCGTCGTTGCCGGTGTCGCCATCGATGGTGATAGTGTTGGGGCGCAGGCTGGTGGTGGAGAAGTCGCCGATAATGTTGAAGGTATCTCCAGCCCCGGCGCCGCCCGTCGCTCCACTCGGATCGACGCCATTGATCCGAATCTCTTCGATTTCCCGCAGTTCAGCGATAACGGAGGCGAAGTTCGTGCCGCCGCGGGTGATGACGATCTCGGTGGCCGCATTGAGGCTGCCCGCATTGTTGCCAGGAAGGGCATCCCATGCAGCGCGGGTATAGATGTTGTAAACCTCGCTGCTGGCATTGCCGTTGATCACGAAGGTATCGCCAAGACCGCCCTCGATGCCGCCGTTGACCACGTCACGGCCATCGGTCGCCCCGCTGGCATTGGCATTCCAGATAAACGTGTCGTCGCCAGCATCACCGTTGAGGATGTCCGCTCCTGGCCCCCCCGTACCGTTCAGGCCACCGATGATCGTATCGTTACCGGCGCCGCCGTTAACCGTATCGTTGCCAGCGAGGGCATCGATCGCGTCATTGCCAGCCGTTCCATTCAGCGTGTTGTTGCCGGTCGTGGCACCCCCGACCGGAGCGCCGGCGGTCGCCAGCGTAAAGTCGGTGATGTCGATAGAAGCATTGCTAGATCCATTGATACGGATTGTACCGATCGTTGCCAGGCTGGCATCGCGAACCGTCAACAGAGTATTGCCGGCGCCCCCGATCGTGCTTTCGACCACCCGCGTCCCGAAGTTGGCCGCGGTAATGCCAAGAGCGCTGAGATCGATCTTGTCCTGGTTCGTCGCGGCGCCACCGGCATTGTCGAAGCTGTTGATAACATCATCGCCGAAATTCGGTGCATTGTAGACGATGGTGTTGAAACCGCCTCCAACATCAATGGTGTCGTTTCCAGCACCACCCACCACAATGTCGTTATCGTCACCTCCGTTCAGGGTGTCGTTGCCGGTACCGCCGTCGATCAGATCGTTGCCGTCGCCGCCGCTGATGGTGTCATCGTTGCCACCGCCGAACAGCTGGTTGGCGCCGCCGTTACCGTTGATCACGTTGGCGAGATCATTGCCGGTCCCAGAGATGGTGGCATTACCTGTCAGATTCAGGTTCTCCAGGTTGGCACCCAGGACATAAGCGATTGAGGAGTCGATTCGGTCCGTTCCGCTGGTTGCTCCTGCGGCCTCCGTCACAACGTCGCCTGCATCGTCAACCTCGTAGATATCGTTGCCGTCGCCGCCGGTCATATTGTCCGCCCCGGCACCCCCGTCGAGCTCGTCATTTCCGATACCGCCCGTCAGCGTATCGTTGTCGTCGCCGCCGAACAGGTTGTCGTTGCCGTCGCCGCCGGAGAGCGAGTCCGAGCCAAGCCCGCCCTCAAGTGTGTCGTCGCCTCCCAAGCCGCTAAGCGTGTCGTTGAGATCACCACCGGTGATCTCGTTGTTGAGGGCATTACCGGTTCCGACGAAGGGATCGGCATCGATGCCCGTGTAGGTGAGGTTCTCGACATTAGCGACGAGCTCGAGCGAGAACGACGCTATCTCGGTCGTGACCGTATCAGTGCCCGCGCTCGCGGCCTCGACGATGACATCGGCGACATCGTCGACGACATAGGTGTCGTTGCCTGCAAGACCCACCATCGTGTCGGCGTCAAGGCCGCCATCGAGGACGTCGTTGTCGCCGGCGCCCGAGCCGCCGACCAGCAGGTCATCGCCGGCGCCGCCGAAGAGGTCGTTGTCACCGGTACCGCCGAAGATCAGGTCGTTCAGTGCGCCGCCGACGATCTCGTCATTTACACCGTCTTCGCCCGCGATGAAGTTCTGTTGGGCGTTGGTCACGGCATCGGTCGACATGTTGACGCCGCCGGTATCCCGGTTGCCGGGATCCGAGCGACTGATGAAGTAGTCGTCGAGCCCGAGCAGATAGCCATTGAAAGTGGCGTCGTTGAAATTGATGCGTTCGACGCCGGTCTGCGCGTTCGTGCCAGCATAGTGGCCATTCACGGTGATCTGCTGCCCTTCATAGGTGATCACCAGGTTGCCGTTCTGCGTGCCAGTGTTTGTATCGGCCGCGTTGAGACTGGTGAGGACCGGCAGGAGAGAAACCGGATCGATATTTGGCGAAAGGATTGAGATCCGATCGGCGCCCCCGCCATTTGCCAGCTCGTTGACGACATCGTTGCCATCACCGAAGGTAAATTGATAGGTGTCGTCACCATTGCCGCCATTGAGCATCTCTACCGCCGACGCTGCAATCGTGAAATTGTCGACGAAGAAATTCTCGCCGGTTTCATAAGTGCCGTTGGCGACAAAGCGGATGGATGTGTGCGCACCGATTTGTGCGGCGCTCAACGCTATGGAGAAGTTTCCGGTCTGGTCACCGCCAAGCGTCGTGAGCGTATCCCACGTTGTACCATTGAATGCTTGCACGGTGACGGTCTCACCGGCGTCGAGATCGTCGCCTTCCCAAGCAAAACTCAGAGTGGCTGAGTTGTAGCCGGTCAGGTTTGCGGCGCGCTCGATGGTCTCGCCGCCATCGATACCCTCCTGGAAGCGCAGCCGACCGCCATTGATGTTGATGTCGCCGGCGGTCGGGCCGCCAGCTTCGCCGCCGGTTTCCGTCCAGGCGCCATTGAAGGCGAGCGTGCCATTGTTATCGGCGTAGCTCGCCGCGCCACCGAAATCGTCGATGAACGTGCCTCCCGTCGAAGCGGCGTTTGGCCCGCCAACGAGGATGTCGTTGCCTTCATTGCCATTAAGTGTGTCGCTGCCTTCGCCGCCAACGAGGATGTCGTTGCCACCCAAGCCGTTGAGCGTGTCGTTGCCACCGAAACCCAGGATGAGGTCGTTGCCGGCGGTTCCGTTGAGAGTCTCGCCTGCGTTGGTCCCGACGATCAGGCCAACATCGCCATCGGCGAACTTCAGCCTCTCGATGTTCCACAGCTTGTCGGAACCATCGAGTTGGTCCTCGATCGCGTGGGTCACCTGGATGGAGCCGTCGGCGTTCCCCAAGAAGGTATATTCTGACTGCAGACCCTGGAATTCCGCGACGTCGATATCGCCGGAGGTGGTGTCGGTCTCGATCGTGCGCACGATATCGAGCTGGCCCGGGTTGATCTCTCCGCTGAACATGCGGCTCGCGAGCTCTGTCATGCTGTTGAAGCGCTCGATGATCTCACCCGTGGGCAGGCCATTGGCATCCATTCCCGCATGAACGGCGATCTGTACGTTCAGCCACTTGTCGCCGTCGATGATGTCGTCGCCACCACGCCCCATGATCGTGTCGCTACCGTCGCCACCGAGGATGATTTCGCCGGCGCTGTAGACGTTCGTATTGGCAGCAAGTGCGTTGAACTGCGCCTCGGTGAGACCGAGGACCTCGCGCAGGCCGGCGATCCGCGCGATGCCTTCCTTCGTGAGGAAGCTGCCGCGATAACCCTCGGTGCCGCCCTGCACGAACGGAAGCCGTTCTTCCGCGATCACGTCAGAACCGGTCAGCCTGTCGTTGAAGCGAGAGCCGGACAATCCCTCGACCGCTTCGTAGGCGTCTTGCGTTCCAAACTGGGGCGGCTGCGGATTCTCATCGAAAACGATTCCGCGGGTGAAGTCAGCATCAACAGCGAACGTGTTGTCCTTGTAGGTCACCCAGTCGAAGCCGGACATACCCACCATCTTGCCGCGGCCCAGGCTGCCGACCATGATGTCGTCGCCGCCTTCGGCGATGAATTCGTCAAAGCCGCCGTCGCCCAGGAAGACGTCGTGGCCGTCAATGCCGTCCTGCGCATAGATCTCGTCGAAATTGTCGCCAGGAGCGCCGTCGAAGGTGCCGGTTTCGATCCAGTCATTACCTTCGTTACCCAGGATGCGCTCGGCATTCTTGTGGCCGTAGATGAAGTCGTTGCCTTCGCCAGCGAACACTTCCGAGCCCATGTCGGTGCCGAGGAAAATGAAGTCCTGGCCCGGGCCGCCCATAACCAGGTCGAGACCTGGCCCAGCGTGGACGACGTCGTTGCCCTCGCCGGCCTTGAAGTTGTCGTCGCCGCCGCTGTCCTTGATGATGTCGTCGCCGGCGCCGCCATTGATGATGTCGTTGCCGAAGCCGCCCTCGAGCCGGTCGTTGCCGCCGTCTCCGAACAACGTGTCGTCACCGATACTGGCGATGAGGGTATCGGCCTGCTCGGTACCTCCGAGTAGAACGTGATCATCGCCCGTGTAGCGCAGGTAATTGACCTCCACACCCGGCGTTGCCGGGTTATCCCGCAGCACGAGGGGAGTGAGCAAACTCGTGCCGACCGGATCGGTGCTTTCGAGCGTTCCGTCGCCATCCAGATCGTTGAACTGCTTGGTCTGGTCGACTTCGAGGATCAGGTTCGGGGTCGAGAACACGTCCGACGGCAGATGCGTAGCGTCGGTGTTGCGCATGATCATCGCGGCGAAGGAATTGTTCTCCATCTCGCCAAACAGATGCAGGCCATCGAGGCGCTGCAAGTAGTAGAAGCGGTCGCCATTCTGCAGCTTCTCCATCTGTACTTCGAAGACGAAGTTGAACGTCGAGCCCAGCATGCCGCCGAACGGCATGATCTCTTCCGCAAGGCCACCAATCCAGAGATCGACATTCTCGAGGCCGCCCAGCGACCCGCCAGCATAGATGCCTTGCGCGTTCAGGAAGTCCAGTCGATCCGCCGGCACTTCCATACCGCCTACCGAGACGCCAGTGATGATGGTGAGCGCAGCGTCCCGCTTCTCCTGAAGTGTGGTCGCGCCCGTAATCAACTCATGCGTTCCGTACGCAGCGATGAAGTTGATGATCGACGCCTCGTGCTTGAGGTGGCCGGCAAAGTCAGTCCAACTGTCGTAAGGCTTGAGCAGGACGTCCTGATTGGTTGCCTCGTAGAATTCACGACGGGCAGCGTTCAGCGACGGCACGCCGGTATCGCGGCCGCGCGCCAGGTTGATCGTCGCGAGGTCGAGGGGCAAGCCCAGCAGGTTGTTGCGTAGCGCGGTCGTCACAAACTCGTCGATTTCGTTGCCGACCTGGCGGGTCATTCCGCGGACGATGGCCCCGGCTGCAACGTCGTCGGTAATGGTGTGATTTGAGTCGAACTGTATCGGATTAAGGAAGCCCTCGATCAGTCCAATATGGCTTTGAGCAAATGCCGGGTCGAAGCGGTCGATCGATTCGGTCAGCATGGAGTGGCCGAACCGATAGACCACATGGGCAAACTCGGCCACGATCGACGGATCGATCGTCGAATCGAACCCGTCCGGAACCACGAACACGTTGATGTTCGGCTGAACCTTGCGAGCGAACTCCTCGAACACCAGGTGTTGATACTGCATCTCGGTGCCGAACTTGGCAGCCTGGAATAGGCGTTCGCCATCCCACACGAGACCGGCTACCTGTTCCGGCGTCGGCAAGGCGGCAAGATCGTCCACGAGCCACTCGTTGATGAAGGCAAGGTCGTTGGACGCGAGCACCTGTTCCTTCGTGTGCTCGACCAGCCGGTTGTGCTCGGCATGGAACACATGATGGACGGCGGTGAGACCGATGTTTTCGTTTGCGCGACCGTCGCCGGCAATGAAGTGGGCGTCAAGCAGCTCGTTGTCGTACTCGGAGTCGCCGTTACCCGGGTTGGCCAGGCCGATCGTGATGTCGCCGTCGGCGATCTTGCCGATCGGTACCGCATCGTGGGCGATGTCGGCGAGGAACGCATGGCTTGTGCGGATGGCGCCGACAACTGTCGAATCCACCGGCGTGGCAAGATTGCCCTCCACCACGATATCATCCGCCGTGTTGGGAATGCCGTCGGCACCAATGCCGGTGATGAGCTGCGGCAAGCCGTTCGCTCCCGGAATGAAGTTGCCATAGGCGTCGGTCCTGAGCAGCGGAACGCTGCCGACGTCGCCGTCGGTCAACAGGATGCCGAGCTTCGACGCGGCCTGGGCCTTGACTTCGCCCCAGGTTGCCATGCCCCCGTTCGCACCTTCGATGAGCTTGCCCGTGGCGACCGGATCGCCGGCTGCGTTGAGCTCGTACTGGCGCAGGAACACCTGGTGCGACGGATGCGAGGTATAGGTCTGGTTCTGGTCGACAAATGAGGTCGTGGTGTTCACCGGCCCGACATCGTCGGGCGTGCCCATGATTCCGTCTGTTCCGGCGCTAACTGTTGCGCGGGTCAGCACCATGAAGTTGGTGTTGCTGCCTGGGACGTAGAGCGGATCGTCCGGCTGCAGCGGGATGAACACGGTGCCGCTGCCGCCCTTGTTGACGAGGTCGAGGCCGTGATCGAAGAACTGGCCGAACAGGGTGAACCACGAGTTGAAAGGCGCCGAGAGGCCCTCATCGGGCGCGGCGTTCGGCAGATGAACGTTGTCGCCTCGCATGGCGATGCCGAAAGGCTCAAGCGCCGTATCGCGCACCACACGCGCGGCTTCCAGAGCCGTTACAGTGCCATCGTGGGCCGTGGTTGCGGCAGCCGCGGCCGCGATCGCGTCATCGAGGACGACTTGCTCCTCCGCGCTCAGGGGCGTATCGGGATCGCCATCGGCCCCGAGAAGTGCTGTGTCGACCGCAGCCTGCGCATTCTGCATCACCACCCGCGCCTGGTACTCTGCGTCCCAAGACGGCTTAAAGGTTTGGTAGATTGCTGTCACTGCCGGAAGATCGAGCATCGGGTTCTCAGAACCCGCGCGCTCCAGCGCCGTCAGGATGGCCGCCGGATTGGCCAGCGTCTGGTCGACGAGCAGGTTGGAGATAGTACGCAGGCTGGAGTCGAAGACCATCGAATCCGCATTATCCGATGGCGTGTAGGAGGTTGGGATCGGCGGACCGGGAGGGCCGAAGCCCGGCGGGATATTTTCTGCCGGCCTGTAGACAGGGTCCAGCAGCGTTGGGAACTGACTGTCACCCGCCCCCCACCTTTCCTGTCCGGGAAGCAGGTGATTGTAGGTGCCGTCGACAGTGCGCAGGCCTAACGAGAGGTTGTAGGCCGGCACAAGGCCGTTCGGGCCGAACAGCGGCTGACCGGCTGCATGCGCCTCTGCAATCTTGATCTGCGCCAGAATGAATTCCAGATCGCTCTTGATATAGGCAACCATGACACCCTCACCCGTTGGACCGGACCGCAACGGCAGTCAGATCGTTGAAGCCGACATTGATTATTTGAATGGAGTTGACACGGGCGGCCGGCGCGCTAACGGTGCCGCCCAAAATGCAGTGGTGGCTGCCTTGACGATAGGCCACACTCGATTTCGTCAGTTGGTCAAAACAATTCATCCAGCCCAGTCGCCTCTTGACTACTGACACCAAGGCTTTGACGCACACAGCATCTAAGCTCGCTCTACGATGCATCTGAGTTTTTTCGAACGACGGCGGTAAGGGGACAAGGTCCCGAAGAACGCGAGGATCAAGGTCCTGCGCTTGGCGAGGAGGAAAGTCCCGGTAAGGATTAGGACTAAGGTCCCGAGAACTCATGCAGGTGATGTGGTCTTGTTGATCGGCGGCGCCCGCCCGTAAGTGCAACGGGGCTCAATACGCTGTTCACCTTGTGTGATGTGCTATAGGTTTAGTGCTCGAGAACGATTCAAGCGAAGAACTTTTTAGACCGCTTGGGAACTTTCAAACGCTGCTCCTCGCGTCGCGCAAGGACACGTAACAATGCTTTGGCGGGCAGGCACGATCGGCTCAAGGACCAGCTTCGGCCTTGTTCATCAATTTGTTTTGGCTGCTGCGGCAACGATAGCTGTCTCGATGGGACTGCTTGCGTTCGCAATCTCGCAACGCATCGAGGCCAGCATGATGCAGACAGCCGCCGAAGAAGGTGCTCTTTTCACCGAGCTCTTTCTCGGCCCGTCGGCGCAAGATTTGGCTACCTCCCGCAGCTTGCCAGCAGAGAACGTGAAACGACTAGACGATCTGCTTGCCGGAATCCTTGGTGAACGCCAGGTCTTGGTCAAGCTCTGGTTGCCCGACGCCACACTGGTGTACTCGACCAACAAGGAAGGTGTCGGTGCTCGCTTCCCCTCGCGTCATATCACCGCAGCTGTAGCAGGGCGGGCGACCGCCTCGTTCGATTATCTGGACGAGGCTGAAAATGTTAACCTGAAACACCTGCAGGTTCCGCTTGTCGAAATCTACGCACCGCTCTTCCGTTCAGGAACCCAGGAAGTCATCGCCGTTGGTGAGATCTACACTGATGGCCGGAGACTTGCTGCAGACCTAGCTTCGATTCGGTTTACATCCATCGGGATCGTTGGTGCGGCAACTGCGCCGATGATGCTGATACTATTCTTTATGGTTCGTCGCGCTTCAGGCCAGGTCAACCAATATCAGTCAAGCCTCATGCAGAAAGTGGTAGAGGCGACGAACCTCGCCGCGCAGAATGACAGACTACGTCGCCTCGCAGATCACGCCCGATTGGAGGCCGCGAGCTCTAACGAAAACCTCCTTGCCAGGATTGGACAGGATCTGCACGACGGCCCGATCCAGCTCGTCAGCCTCTTGATGCTTAAGTTGACGGACCCTGCGTCCGGCGAGTTCGCCTCAGCTGAATCCAGCCGTACCTATGATCCGGCCATGGAAATGCTTACAAGGCGGATATTGACCGAGCTCCGCAATATCTCGGCAGGTCTCGTATTGCCTGAACTGGAGGGATTGACGCCCAAGGCGATCTTACACCTGGCCGTAAGGAATCATGAGGAGGCGACAGGAACATCGGTTTGCTGTGAAATTGGCAACCTGCCCGAGGACCTCTCGCTGCCGATAACAATATGCCTGTATCGGATCGTACAAGAGGGGCTGAACAATGCGTTTCACCATGGGAAGGCAAAGGCACAGCGTGTAACGGTTTCTGCCGATCTTCGATCGATCTTCATCACGGTGAGTGATAAGGGCCCGGGAACCGTCGACAATGATCACCAGCATGCGCGCAGCAGGAGAGGCCTCGGTATCGCGGGTCTACGAAACCGTGTGGAGGCGCTGAAAGGCACCTTCGAATTTGCATCACAGCGCGGAACCGGAACCGAAATCCGAGCGAAGCTTCCGACCACCCACCCCGGAGTAGACCTGTTTATCAAGTCAAGTGATCTTGAGTAGTACGCCTAGCGAGGTCGGCGAGCGGTAGTTCTCGCCTCCTTGGAAAAGGTTAAGAGCCTGACTGTACCTGCGGTCCATGACATGAAGATTTACAATTGTCGCGAGGTGCAGCATATTTCTTGTCGCCGATTTGATGTTGGAGTTTTTGCAGCGGTTTCATGCGTGGGGGCCTGCATATGGTTTCCGTTGGTTTAGTAGATGACCATCCTTTGATGATTGAAGGTATCGTCACGCTTTTATCTCGTACGCATGGCATCGAAGTATTATCGACCGGCTCATCAGCAAGAGACATCGTTGATATTTCGTCTCGCCTCCATCCGGACGTCATCATTGTTGATCTGAGCATGGCGGGCGATGTCTACGCCGCGATTGCATCATCGATCAGGATCTCGCCGAACACAAAGATCGTCGCGTTCACAGCTGCGACTGGAGTCGATTCCGCGATCCGCGCGCTCGATGCTGGTGCAAATGGATACGTGCTAAAGGGGAGCAGCGCACAAGAACTCATACAAGCGGTTGAAGCGGTGCGACATGGCGAAACGTACATTACGCAAAGCTTTGCGAGCCAGGTCATCGCCGCTCTGAGAAACGCGTCGGTACGACGGGTCGCAGCTGAAGCCGTCAGATTCAGCATCCGAGAAGAACAGATTGTTCGACTGTTGCTGCGAGGATTTACCAACAAAGAGATCGCCGCCTCGCTCAGGATCAGCGAGAAGACCGTCAAGAACTACATGACGATCTTGATGCAGAAGCTAAACGCGCGGAATCGCCTCGAAGTCGTTATCGCGGCGCAGGCGTTGAGTGAACGCGAAACGAACGATACTGCAAAATTCGAACAACGGCGCCAAAGTCAGCTGTCTTGAGCACGAGCGCTCAGATATCGACCGACGCATGGCACGCAGGTTCAACGAGACATGTTGACGCTTGAGGTCCAGGGTGAAGCCGCCGAGGGCCGTGCCTTACCGTCCGAATACGGCCCTTGGGCTGTTCAACTGGTGCGTCGAGACCAAGCGCGTCATCCTTAGCCGTACTCGCTCGCCATTTGTTATGAGCGTGGATATGATCTCACTTTGATGCCAGTAAATACTTGCGAGTTATTGGTGGTGTAGCCGATAGCGATAGCGAGCCCGCTGCCAAAGCCTATGCCGTACTTGGTGCCCTCTGATCGCACCACGTAGCACCGGCTTCCGTTTATCCTCGCTCCCACATGATCACTTCACCGCTCGCC
>JAEZEU010000013.1 GCA_023432885.1 Pseudomonadota bacterium
TGGTGGAGAAACTCGACCTCACCGTGATCGAGGACAGCGTCTACGGGTTCCTGTCGGACGAAGCGCCGCTCGCGGCGATGGCGCCGGACCGCTGCGTGGTGCTGGATTCGCTCTCGAAGAAGGTCGCGCCGGGGCTGGCGCTCGGCTTCATCGTTTCGCCCCCTCGCCTGCGCGAGGGCATTTTGAATTCGATCCGCTCAGGCGGCTGGACCGCATCGGGCTACGCCTTTGCGGCCGGACAGCGGCTGATGGGCGACGGCACCGCCGCCGAACTGATCCGGCTCAAGCGCGCCGACGCGCGGCGCCGCCAGCAGATGGCGGCCGAGCGCCTCGCTGGCTTCGAAATCCAGGCCGACAGGAAGTCCTATCATCTCTGGCTGTCGCTGCCGCAACACTGGCGCTCGCAGACCTTCGTTGCCGCCGCGGCGCGCCGCGACATCGCCCTGACGCCGTCGACGACCTTTGCCATCACGCCGGGCCATGCGCCGAACGCGGTGCGGCTGGCGCTCGCAGCCCCCACCATCGAGCAGCTCGACTTCGCGCTGCGCACGCTCGCCGACATCCTGCGCACGCAGCAGGACGATTTCGACTCGACGGAGTGAAGGCAGCGTGGCCGCGCTCATGGCCATTGCGCGATGGAGCCGCGTGCCTTGTAGGGCTCGATCTTGTGCCATTCGCGCGTCAGAGCCCGAGGTCGTTTGATCACTACGGCAGCAGCGCTTCCGGCAAACGATCAAATGTGTAGGTGATCGGCTTGTTCCGCCGGATGAACCCGCCGATCTGCCAGTTGAACAACAGCGCAAAGCCGAGGATGAACAACGCGCCGGCGTGTTCGCCCGTCATCAGCGCGCGCACGAACAGACCTGCCATTGCAATGGCCAGCACGCCGACAAACGCCACCGCGGCGGAATAGAGGCCAAACGGCAGCCCGCCCGTCAGCTTCGCCGTGCTGCCGGCTTTTGCCATGCGCGCATGCAAGGCTTCGATAAAGGCGCGATAGCCGTTGTCCTGCGGCGTCATCAGCGACACCGTCTGCCAGTTCGTCGACACGATGCGGATGCGCCCGCCGTCCTTGTGACGGAGGTCGGCGCGGAATCTTTGCGCCTGCATCGAGGTCGGCCGGAACGACAGGCTGACCCTCGCAATATCCCGATAGGCCCACACGCCCGAGTGCCCCGATACTTTCCAGGACAGGCCCCTGTCGGTAAGTTCGAACAGGTAGGCCGATCCCATCAGCGATGCCTTGTAGGCATAGCGGATGCCGGGACGATCGTCGTCAGCGTCGTCGGTTGGTTTTTCCAGATCGGTTGGCAATTCGCATTCCTCTGCCGCGCGCTTGCGCCACGCGGCCGCTTTATCCTACAAGCAGGACATGGCCGAGACGAATTATTTTCCTCGCCGCCTGATCCTGGGCGGAGCGATGATCACGGGAGTGCTTCTCGCCCTTGCCGTCCACATGCTGGGCGCGCGCTACGGACTCGACCTGGGCGGCCTGTGGCGAAGTGACACGCGCGACTTCATGCCGGCGGGTGCGGCGATCGCCTGGTGGCTGATTGCGACGGTCGGTTTCTCGGCCGGATATTTTACGGCGACGCTGATGGACAGCGCGGTCTCGGGCCAAATTCCGCAGCGCATGCGCCAGTTCCTGATCGCAATCGGTGTGCTGATCCTGGCTGGCGCCGGTCAGGCCGCCTCCGCGCCGAGCCCGCTGCCGACAGTCTCTGGCGTGCTCGCCGGCCTCGCCGCGCTGGGCCTCGGCGCCATCATGGCGTTCTGCGGCGCCTACTTCGCCCTGCGCAAGGGGTAACAATTCAGGCGACAGCGACGTCCGGACGGTCCGACATCATCCACTCCACTTCAGCGGCAGGCCACGGCGGACTGAACAGATAATCCTGCGAGTGCATGGAGCCCTCGCGTCGCAGAAGATCGAGTTGCTCACGCCCTCCGCCGTGGTCACGGTGCCGAGGCTGCGGCCACCCCGCCACTGCCCTCACGATAGCTGTCGAATCGTCGCGTGAGGCAAGCTCCTGCACGAAGGAACGATCGATCTTGATCTTGTCGAAGGGGAAGCTGCCAGCTCAGCGACGAATAGCCGGTGCCGAAATCGTCGAGCTGTATATGTCGAGCGGTATCCGGACGCACTGAGAGCGCAGCTGATGCAGGGCTCGTCACAACGTTAACGCTCATCGGGGCGATGAACGTGGCGAAGCGGAAGCTTCCCGCATGGCGGCCGCCGCGCCGAGCCAGATCGCCGCGCTTGCGGCCAGCAGGACGCCTGCCGAGATGACCAGCGAAGCGTGCAGTCCCCACATGAAGGCGCCGGCGCGGCCGGCGAGCGAGCCGAACAGGGCGACGCCAAGCACGCTGCCGGTCTGACGAGTGGCGTTGAGCACGCCGGCCGCAATTCCCGAGCGCGAGCATCGACGCTGCCGAGCAATGTCGAAGTGAGTGGAGGCACAAGCAGGCCGAGGCCGGCGCTCATCGCAATCGTCTGCGCGCAGATCGCGGCGAAGCTCGTGTCCGGCCCGATGCCGAGCAGCGCAAGGCATCCCGCCGCGGAAATGCTGGCGCCGAGCGCAATGGTTGCGGGCGCGCCGATGCGCTCGGCGACGTGCGGCGCAACCAGATTGACCGGCAACACCGCCGCCATCATCGGCAGGAATGCAAGCCCGGTCTGAAACGGCGTAAGCCCATTAATCTCCTGGAAGTACAGGCCGAGCACGAAAATCAGGCCATAGATCGCGATGTTGACCAGGAGACCGACCAGCGCCGGCAGCGCAAACATGCGATGGTTGAACAGCGCCAGCGGAAGCATCGGCTGCGCCGCACGCCGCTCCTGCACGACGAACAGCGCGCCCGACCCGGCTGCGAGGACGAAGCAAGCCAGCACCAGCGGATCTGCCCAGCCGCGTTGGCTCGCCTCGATGAGCGCGCTGGCGAGGCCGCCGAGTGCCGCAACGGCCGCGATCTGGCCGGGCAGATCGAGCTCGCGACGTGGCAGCCGCGGCGTTTCTTCGGCAAAGCGCCAGGCCAGCCACAAGCCGGCGAACCCGATCGGCAGATTGACCAGGAAGATCGCGCGCCAGCCCACCAATGAGATCAGCGCGCCGCCGACGAACGGCCCCGCCGTGAGCGCGAGACTCGCGCCCGCAGCCCACACGGCGACCGCGCGGCCGCGCGCCTTCGCGTCGAGATAAGCGTGGTTGAGCAGCGCCAGCGAGTTCGGAACGAGAATCGCTGCCGCCAGCCCCTGTACGCAACGGGCCCCGATCAGGATAAGCGCCCCCGGCGCCAGCGCACAGGCGAGCGATGCCGCGGTGAACAGCGCAAAGCCGGCGATGAAGATACGCCTGGCTCCGATGCGATCACCCATCGCACCGGCGGTGAGGATGAAGGCTGCGAATGCCAGGGTGTAGGCGCTGACCACCCATTGCAGCTCCGCCACGCCGCCGCCGAGCGATATGCCGATCGCATGCAGCGCCGTGTTGACGATGGTGACGTCGAGCTGCACGACGCCATAGCCGAGGCTCATGGCAGCCAGCGTCAAGGATGCGGCGAGCCGCGATTTCCCGTGCTTCGCTTCTGCTTGGGATACCACCGGGGGAAACTTCAGGTTTGCATTGCGCATGGATCGCCTCGCTCGCTGCGAACCAACGCGCGAAAGCGCGACCAAACATTTCGCTGTCGATCGAACTATCGACGCAGTTCCGTCAAAGAAACACCGCGCGGGCGGCAACCCGCGCGGCGTCCCTCTGATGAAGTGGATGAACTGGCTAACTCGCCGCGCGCAGATTGACCGTGCTCTCGGCGAGCGCTGTCAGTTTCTTGTCGGTCGCCTTTTCCTCGTCCAGCGTCTTTTGCAGGATACTGGCGCAATCGTTGCGTCCGAGCTGCTTGGCCCAGGCAACCAGGCTACCGTAGCGCGTGATCTCGTAATGCTCGGCGGCTTGCGCGGCATTGATCAGCGCGGCATCGAGTACCGCCTTGTCCTCGACCTCGCCCGCGGTGTCGTCAGCCTCCTCAATGATCCCGTCGATCGCAGGACAGTCGATCGCCTTGGCTGCGGCGCCGTGCATTTTGAACACCTCTTCGAGCCGCTTGACGTGTTGTCGCGTCTCGTCCAGATGAGTCAAGAAGCCCTGCTTGAGCTGCGGATCCGTCGCCTTCTGGGCCATCGTCGGAAGTGCCTTCACCAGCTGATTTTCAGCGTAATAAATGTCCTGCAGCTGGTGCACGAACAGGTCATCCATGGTCTTGATGTCTTTGGTGAACAGTCCCATCGTGAATTCCTCTTGGTCCTGGAACGCACGGCTTCCCCGACGGGCGCAAAGCCCATACGAAAGCCGGCGCGTTCGATTGCTCTGTCCGGGCTAACCGGGGGAACGGTGGGATGTTCCTGAACCGTCGATGGACACCGCACGGAACATCCGGAACAGGCCCGCAAACGCACTCCATCCGCGATCCGATTCGATTTCCGTGCGTTGATCCCTATGTACGCAGTATGACAATGATGGCGGCGAAGGCTAAAAGGCGGCCTTGTCAAGGACTGCACAAGACCTCGGTTTTGCCTTATGGCTCTCCGCATGCGGTGCAATAGACCGTTGCCTGTCACCCACATGACAGGCCTTTAACGTGCCGTCCCTGCCGGGAGGATGAATGTATCGATTGCTGACCACGCTCAAACGTGGTTTCAAGGAAAAGATCGGCTGGAAGCGGCTCGGCGTCGCGTTGAGCCTTGTCATCATTGCGCTCGCGATCACACATCTGGTGCGTACGCTGAAGGGCGTCGACACCGCCGTCGTACTGGCTGCGCTGACCGATATCGCGCCGCATCGCATTGCGCTCGCCGCGCTATGCGTGGTCGGCGCCTTCTGCACGCTGACCTTCTACGATTTCTTCGCACTGCGCACGATCGGGCGCAACCATGTGCCTTACCGCATCGCGGCACTGTCCAGCTTCACGAGCTACACCATCGGCCACAATGTCGGCGCGACCGTGTTCACCGGCGGCGCCATTCGCTTCCGCATCTATTCCGACTACGGTCTGAGCGCGATCGACGTCGCGAAGATCTGCTTTTTGTCGGGCCTCACCTTCTGGCTCGGCAACCTGTTCGTGCTCGGCATCGGCATGACCTGGCATCCCTGGGCCGCCTCGTCCATGGACTTGTTGCCCGATGAAATGAACCGACTGATCGGCATCGGCTGTCTCGCCGGCATCGCGGGCTATTTCGCCTGGTTGATGACCGGCGAGAAGCGCCGGGAGCTCGGCCAGAACGGCTGGAAAGTAGTGCTGCCCTCGGCGAAGCTCACGCTGCTGCAGGTGCTGATCGGTGTGGTCGACCTCGGCTTCTGCGCCATGGCGATGTATCTCTTGATGCCGATGCAACCGAGTATCGACTTCGTGTCGCTGGCGGTGGTGTTCATCATGGCGACGCTGCTCGGCTTCGCCAGCCACGCACCCGGCAGCATCGGAGTGTTCGACGCCGCGATGCTGGTCGCCCTGCCGCAGTTCGGCAAGGAGCAATTGCTCGCGACGCTGGTGATGTTCCGTATTCTCTACTTTATGATCCCGTTCTGCATCTCGATCTCGATCATGGGCATGCGCGAGCTCTGGCTCAATGTGGTGCAGCCCTGGCAGGAGCGAAGACGGCTGAGTGAGGCCTGCGCGGCGGCTGCCAGCGCGGCCGCCGTGCGGCAGCCGGTGCAAAGACAGGAAGCAAGGGCCCGCAAGTAACAGCGACGTTATCGGGGCCATTGGATTTTTGGGCTATCAGCCGCGGGCCCGTTCTCTTATTTCTGCCGTATCGCTAACGTTCAAGGCGCTATGGCCAGAATTGCTTTTTGTTTGCTCGCCCTTGCGGCACTTTTCGTGAACCTGCCCGGTGCGGTGCCGGTCTCCCCGGCCGCGGCGCAGACGGCGGGCCCGATGCAGATCCCGATGCAGATCTCCTGGGAGGTCCGCAACCGCTTCCGCCTGTTCCGCGAAGAGCGCGATTTCCTGCTGCATGTCGAAGCCGGCCGTGGCCGCAACGTGCTGACCTCCGAACAAGTACTGGCCATGCAGAGCGACGGTCGCGGCTGGGCGCGCAACACCGTTGGCCGGCTCTGCATCGATGTTACCGGCCGCGTCAGCGAGCCCTGCGCCCGCGACAATGTGAAGGAAAGCTACCTCACGCCGATCGACCATCCGGTCACCGTCCGCCTCACCGGCCAGGTACCGGTCGGCGCCACCTGCGCCTGGACCTTCGATGACGGCGACGGGCCGCAATCATCGACCTTCGACTGTGCCGAGCCGGTCAACCTGCGCGTCCGCTACGGACGCAGCACCGCAGCCTGGGTTGACGTGGCCAGTTCCGAAGGCACCGGCCGCGTCAGTACCGAGATCGCGGTGCGCGATATCTTCATCGCGGGCCTCGGCGACAGCATCGCCTCCGGCGAAGGCAATCCTGATCGGCCGATCGCGCTCGCAGACGAGGGCTTTTGCTTCCGTTATTATCTCTCCAGCGCGACCGCGCAGTACTACCGGCCGAGCCGCGCCGGCTACAGGGGCGGCCGCGCCTGCGAGGCGCCGGACTCGTTGCAGGTGTGGCAGCGCCAGAGCGCCTACTGGTTCAACCCGGCCTGCCATCGCTCGCTCTACAGCTACCAGACCCGCACCGCGCTGCAGCTTGCCGTGCAATATCCGCACATCGCGGTGACATATCTGCCGCTGGCCTGCACCGGCGCCACCATCGCCGAGGGCCTGTTCGGCTCGCAGCGTTTCCGCGAATGTCCGCCCTCCAAATCGAACGCCACCTGCCGGGGCACGGTGAACAGCCAGATCGCCGAATTGCGGGAGGCGCTGACCGCGGCGAGGAGCCGCCAGCCCGACCGCACGCTCGACCTCGTATTGCTGTCGATCGGCGCCAATGACATCTACTTTTCCGGTCTCGTTGCCGATGCCATCGTCGATTATCCGACCGAGCGCGTTCTGTTCAAGCGCAGCGGCGTGATGGCGACCGTGGAAGATTCCCGGAACGTGCTGGTGCGCGAGCTGCCGCAGGGTTTTGCCAAGGTGCGCGAGGCGCTGCGCCCGCTGGTAGGCGACCTCTCGCGCGTGATCTTCACCTCCTACGCCAACCCTACGCTGGCGGCGGGCGGCGCACCCTGCCCCGGAGGACGCGCAGGCTTCGAAATCCATCCCTCGTTCAATGCCGAGCCGCAGCGGCTCGCCACGGTCTCGGCGTTCGTCGAGAATGAATTCCTGCCGCAGCTCAAGAATCTTGCGTTATGCCAGGGCGGCATCCTCTGCCGTAACCCGGAAGCCGACCGCATGACCTTCGTGGATGCCCATCAGGCGGCGTTTGCCGGCCACGGCTTCTGCGCCCGCGCGCAGACCGATCCGGAGTTCGATCGCGATTGTTTTGCCGCCAATGGCGAAAGCTTCAATTCAGATCTGGTCACCGCCGCCAGCCAGCCGATGGTGTGCGGCCGCAGCGCGAGCGAGTACCGCGCCTATCTGCCGCGCGCCCGCTGGATCCGCGACGCCAATGACAGCTACTTCTCCGCCATGACTTATCCGCAGGGATTGCCACCCAACATGCAGCCCTCCGACATCCATGACGCCACCTGGGGCGTACTGTCGGCGGTCTATGGCGGCGCGGTGCATCCGAGCGCCGAGGGTCACGCAGTGATGGCCGATGCCGCTACGCCTGCCGCCGCTGCCGTGCTGCGCCTCGATGCCGGCGTGCCCGAAGTGATTTCCCAGCCGGTGGACCCGCTCCCGACCCGCTGAACATCCCGTCGGCAATCCTGGAGTTCCGCAATCCGTCCTCGCGAGGAACAGGCGCTTGTGCGGCACGTTGCATCAACAGAACCGCTCGAAATGCGTGCCGCAGCACGGCGCGGTTTCACAAAGGTGAAAGGTTCTGTGATGGTAAAATCCGCTCCCCATCCCTTCGACAAGGAGCCGGCTGAAGGCTCGCGCGAGATCATCGATCGCGAGCTCAAGCGACAGGAACGCGCCGAATCCGCTCGCCAGGGCAGGAAGGACGATGGACACAAATCTTCCAGCGCCCGGAAGGAAAAGCGCGATCACTGACGCTTCAACGTACGATACGACAGGCGCCTGACTGGATCGACGCCACCGCCTGAGCGGTGCGCGCTCAGCGGGCCGGCGCCATCGCCCCTCCGGGCGGACGGGCCGGCGCCATGGCGCCGCCGGGGGCCGGTCCCTTCTTGGGAGCCGGCTTCAGGGCCGCCGCCTGTGCCGGCGGCAGATATTTCTGGATGATCTCGGGATCGAGCTGCGCCATCTCCTTGTCCGGCAACCGTTGCCAGACCTCGTCCATCCCGAACAGCGAGATGCCGACGAAGCCGCGCATGGTGAGCGTCTGCCCGTCGGGGCTGAGCGTCATCTTGGCCTTGTAGACATTGCCATCGCGCGGATCGAGCACGTTGCCGCCTTCATAGGCGAGACCGGTGCGCTTCATGTCGCGAATGAAGGGAATGCCGAGCCACGGCATGTCCTTGCGATCATCGGTGCATTTCGAGCAGGTCGGGTTGGGCGGATCGCCGGGCCGGGAAAACATCTTGGCGATCACGCCCTCATAGAGTCCGTTGCGCTCGATCACCAGGAACCATCCGGACGGCTTGCCATTCTCGATCTTCTGCCACAGTCCGGCAGCCGAAGGCTCAGCGGCGCGCACGGGCATGCCGGCACCCAGCATCAATGCAAGACCAGCCGTGATCGAAAGCAGCAGGGAACGAGGATTCCGCATTGTCATCACCTTGATCAATCGACAAATTCAATAGCCGAAGACTACGGCCATTTCGCGGATCCTTCCAGTGGGCCCATTGCATTACCGCGCACCATACGGCCATATTCCCGCTTCAATCAGTTGACCCCGAGCTTCTTCTGCAGGCTTGAGGAAGAGGTCGTGTACTGGAACACGAGGCGCTTGTCCGGATAGACGTAACGGTGCGCCTTCTGCGCCATCAGCGCACCCTCGTGGAAACCGGAGAGGATCAGCTTCAGCTTGCCTGGATAGGTGTTGATGTCGCCGATGGCGAAGATGCCCGGAATGTTGGTCTCGAACGCGGCGGTGTCGACCGGGATCAGATTATTGTCGAGCGCAACGCCCCAGTTCGCCACCGGACCGAGCTTCATGGTGAGACCGAAGAACGGCAGCATGGTGTCGCAATCGACCTTGCTCACCGCATTGTCGTTGCCCTTCACATGGGCGCCGGCGAGCTGGCCGTTGGCGCCCTCCAGGCCCGTGACTTGGCCGATCTTCAGATCCATCTTCCCGGAGGCGACCAGCGCGCGCATCTGCTCGACGCTGTGCGGAGCGGCGCGAAAATCGTCGCGGCGATGCAGCAGGGTGATGCGCCTGGCGACCGGATGCAGGTTGAGCGTCCAGTCCAGCGCGGAGTCGCCGCCGCCGACGATCAGCACATTCCTGTCGCGGAATTGATCCATCTTGCGCACGGCGTAGAACACCGAGGTGCCCTCGTACGCCTCGATGCCTGGCACCGGCGGGCGTTTCGGCTGGAATGAGCCGCCGCCGGCGGAGATCACCACAACCTTCGCTTCGAACTCCTTGCCGCCGTCGGTCTTTATCCGGAACAGCGGATCGCCA
The DNA here is from genome assembly GCA_023432885.1 of Pseudomonadota bacterium. GTDB lineage: Bacteria > Pseudomonadota > Alphaproteobacteria > Rhizobiales > Xanthobacteraceae > Bradyrhizobium. Next base: position 9,620 of record JAEZEU010000013.1, read on the forward strand.
ACCTTCTCGATCGTCTCCACCATCTCGTTGAGATGGAAGGTGGGGTGGAACGGTTTGACCTGCTCCATCAGCGCGTCGGTGAGGCCCTGCCCCGTGACCATGGGAATGCCGGGAATGTCGTAGATCGGCTTTTCCGGATAGAGCTCAGCGCACTGGCCGCCGATCTTGTCGAGGATGTCGACAAGATGCGCCTTCATGTCCAGCAGTCCCAGTTCGAACACGGCGAACAGTCCGCACGGGCCCGCACCAATAATCAGCACGTCGGTTTTGATCACTTCGCTCATATCGCTACTTTTCGGTTGGACCGCAGGACTTCAGGCCTGGACGGGAAATGGGGCACCGTCTTCCTAGCCAAGGCCAGCGGAACAGGAAAGCCATAATATGAGTCCTGCAAGGCAAGCCCTTGCGGCGGCTCAACAAGTCGGGTGTATGGACTTGAGATTTTCGGAGAACTTGAGCCTGTGAGCGCCCCCATCCGCGCCGACGCCGAGCCGCTTCTTGAGGATTTTCCCTACCGGCTGTCGGACAATGTCCGCTTTGCCGACCTCGATCCGAACCAGCACGTCAACAACGCCACCTATGCGAGCTACTTCGAGACCGGCCGCGTCACGCTGATGAAGGACCGCTCCTATGGGCTGATGCCGGAAGGCTATGGCTGGGTCATGGTGCGGCTCGACATGCATTTTCGTGCCGAGCTGCACTGGCCGGGCACGATCGAACTGGGGCTCGGCGTCGTCAAGTTCGGCCGCACCTCGGTGAGCTTCGACCAGGTGGTGTTTTCGCAAGGCAAGTGCGTCGCGTCGGCGCGCGCCGTCACCGTTCTGATCGATGAGGTTTCGCGCCAGCCGGCGCCGCTGACATCCGGCATTAAGGCGAATCTTCAGCGCTGGCTCAGGCGGGGCTACGACGGCCAATGAAGCGCGCGCCGTGGCTCGTCCTCGCGATTGCCCTCGCCGCCACCCGGGCTGCCATAGCTCAGGACTACACCCGCGAAGAGCTGCGCATTCCAATGGCGGCCGCCGGTCCCAGCGGTCTCGAGGCACTGCTGATCCGCCCCGCAGGCAGCGGGCCGTATCCGCTGGCGCTGATTAGCCACGGCGCGCCGCGCGACGGCGCCGTCCGCAGCACCATGTCGTCGAGTGGATACTACCGCCAAGCCGTCGAATTTGCGCGCCGCGGCTTTGCGGCATTGGTGGTGATGCGTCGGGGTTACGGCAGCTCGGGCGGCGCATACGCAGAAAACAGCGGCCCGTGCGAGCGCCGCAATTATCTGCGAACCGCCCGCGAATCGGCGGCCGATTTGCGAGCAGCCGCCCAGGCGATGAAGAGCCGGACCGACATTGCCAGCGACGGCTTCATCGCGGTCGGCGTCTCGGCGGGCGGCTTTGCCAGCCTCGCATTGGCAGCCGATGCGCCGCAGGGACTTGCCGCTGCGATCAGCTTCGCCGGCGGCCGCGGCTCGCGGGCCGACGATGATGTATGCGACGAGGACTCGCTGGTCCGCGCCTTCGCCGCACTCGGCAGGACTTCGCGCGTTCCGACCCTGTGGGTATATGCGCAGAACGACAGGTTCTTCCGGCCCGCGCTCGCGCACCGCATGCACGCGGCATTCACCGACGCCGGCGGACGCGCCAAATTGATCGATGCGGCAGCCTTCGGCGAAGACGGCCATGCGCTGTTCGCTCGCGGCATCTCGACATGGACGCCAATGGTCGATGAATTCCTGCGCGCACATAATCTGGGCCGGCGCGATCTGTTGCCGGCGCCAGTTGCAGCCGCATTGCCGCCTCCGCCGCGCCTTGGCGAAAATGGTCGCGCGGGATTTACAAATTATCTCTCTGCCGGGCCGCACAAGGCGTTTGCAGTGTCGCCGAAGGGTGCGTGGGCCGCCCGGTCCGGATTGCGGTCGGCGGCTGAAGCGCAGCAGAAAGCCCTCGAGGGCTGCCGGAAGTATGCGCCCGATTGCGCGATCTATGCCGTCGACGATGCGCTGGCGGCCACGGCCGACGCCGCCCGATAATCAGACTGTCGTCGCGGTCAGGCCTGCCGTTCCGGCGTCGTCACGACCAGCCCGTCGAGTTCGTCCGTCACCTTGATCTGGCAGGACAGGCGCGAATTCGGCCGCACGTCGAAGCCAAAATCCAGCATGTCCTCTTCCATCGGCGAGGGCGCTCCGGTCTTCTCGCGCCAAGCCTCGTCGACGTAGACGTGACAGGTCGCGCAGGCGCAAGCGCCGCCGCACTCGGCTTCGATGCCCGGAATGGCGTTGCGGATCGCGCCTTCCATCACAGTCGCGCCGTTCTCAACTTCAACGATCCGGGTTTCGCCGGTGTGGTCGACATAGTGGATTTTGGCCATGGTCTCTCGTGGTGACGAAAATGCGGATGGAAGGGGTCCCGGCAGTCCTATAACGGGTCAATCCCGGCAATACCAGCACTTGGCCGCAGGACAGACCCCTCGTTCTCGTCCGGAGATTCGCAGCGCTCAACCCCGGCTGAGATAAGCCTCGATTGCATCCTGTGCTTGCGCCACGGCCTCGGCAAGCCCGTCCAGCGCGGATCTGGCCTTCGCAGGCTCGCCGAGCGCCGCCTCCAGGCGGGCGGCAGCGTCCCCCACCGCAAAAGCGCCGATCGCCCGTGCCGAACCTTTCAGCGTGTGTGCCAACGCAGCGGCCCTTGGCGGCAGACCGGCGAGCCCGCCAAGCAAGTTTGCCGATTGCGCCACGAACATCGTCAGCACCTCGCATTCGAGCGCCGGATCGCCCAGCGTCATGCGCGACAAATGCGCGAAGTCGATCGGGCCGTCCTCGGGTGCAAGCGGCGGCGAAGGCATCCAATTGATCCGTTCCAAATGAAGCGGCATAAGCTGACCTAACTTCTCGCCCGGTCTGGGCGCGACGGCGGGAGCAGGCATCAGCCAATCACGATTTTGGTTAACGGATCGTTTGGCTGGGCTTGCCGTAAATCCGCCTTGTTTTGGCCGGTCAACTGCCTCATTTCCTTAGGTTCCCGCAAGAATTCTGAGGACTATTAATATCTTACGCGCCAAACCTGTTAACGATGATTAAGATTGTCTTAATCGCCGCCATTTCATTCGCATCGCTCAACCAATAGGATGTTTGGCGGCTGAGGCGGAGAAGCCTGCGCAGTTTGCGCGGCTTTGCTCCGCTCAACGGGCATGTTTTCCGGTGGCAACCTGCGCGGGGACGATGGCAGGCGCACCGGACGCGTTTTGTAAGAGGGCAGGCTGACTATGGCGAACACGAAAAAAGCGAAAGACCCCACCGAAGTCGCGCTTTCGGCCATTCAGGAGGCCCTCAACATCAGCGAGCCCAATGCGGACACGAGCCGCAGTGCTCCATCCGTGGATATTGCGCCCCCGCCCCCTCCGGTGATGACCGCCACTGCGCCGTCTTTCGAGCCCGCCTTCGAGCCTCGCAGCAGCGCCGCCGATCGTGCGGTCTTCGATCCGATCGAGGAGCCGCGCGCGCCGCGCCGCGCCGCCAATGACGATCGCGAGACTATCGGCCAATTGCTGCAGTCGCTGCAGAAAGGCCGCCCTGCCCGCAGCGTCTATATGCTTGCGTCGATTTTCTCCGGCATCTGGCTGGTAGGCTGCGCGCTGCTGACGTTCAGCTTCCTGTCTTCGCTGCAGGCCGCAATCGGCCAGAGCGGCGGCGTTCTGGTACTCGGCGGCCTTGCCGCCCTGTTCTTCGCGCCGGTGCTTCTGATCTATCTGCTCGCCAGCCTCGCCTGGCGCGGCCAGGAGATGAGCATGATCGCGCAGGCAATGGCCCAGGTCGCGATCCGCTTCTCCGAGCCGGAAGGCGCCGCAAGCGATTCCATGGTCACCGTGGGACAGGCGATCCGCCGCGAGGTCGCGGCCATGGGCGACGGCATCGAGCGCGCGATCGCGCGCGCGGGCGAACTGGAGACTCTCGTCACCAACGAGGTCGCAGCGCTCGAGCGTGCCTATTCCGACAACGAAGTGCGCATCCGCGCGCTGTTGCAGGATATCGCGCATCAGCGCGACAATTTGGTCGGCCAGGCCGAGCAGGTGCGCAGCGCCATCTCCGGCGTGCAGATCGATCTGCGCCACGATATCGCGCTGATCTCCGACGCCATCGCCTCGCGCGTCGACGAGGTCGCCAAAAGCATCACCGGCGCGCTGGAAGAGCGCGGCGCCCACATCACCGGCGCGCTCAGCCATGCCGGCGACAACATGATCCTCGCCCTCGGCGAGCGCGGCGGCGATTTGCTCGACCGCCTCGAGGAAGCCAGCGCCGAGACCACGCGCGCCGTCCTCGACGCCTCCGAGCGGCTGACCACCAGCCTCAACTTCAAGACCGGCCATGTGCATGACGAATTCGTCGATCTGGCCGACCGCGTCCACGAGATGCTGAACGAGCGCATCGACCGCATCACCGCGGAATTCGAGACCCGCTCGGCAACCATCGTCGACGGCATCTCCGAGCGCACCGAACAGGTCCACGATTCCCTGAAGAATTCCTCGGACTCGCTGCTGCTCGAACTCGAGCTGCGCTCGGGCGACCTCGTCAGCAAGATCGACGAGGCCGGCAACAATCTCGCCACCCGCATTCTCACCTCCGGCGACAAGGCGAGCGACGCACTCGACGTCACCGTCAACGCGCTGGTCGCCAAGGTCGTCAGCCAGACCGAGACCGCCCACGATTCGCTGTCGCTCCAGATGAGCGCGTTCGACGAACTCGTGAAGAACCAGGGCGCGGAGCTTGCGGAAAAGTTCGCCCGCGACAGCGGCACGCTCGGCGCGCTGATCACCCGCCACATCTCCGAATTCGACCGCACGGTGAAGACGTTCGGCGGCGACATCGTCGAGCGGCTCGGCCAGCGCACGGCGGAGATCTCCGACAGCCTGAAGAACTACGTCGACAATTTCGACACCCGCCTCACCTCCAACGGCGGCCAGATCACTGCCTCGCTCGACCAGCGCCTGCTGCAGTTCGAGACCACGCTGGGCACCCGCGTTGCCACGCTCGACGCTTCGCTCGACGGCAAGATCAAATCGTTCGACGAGTCGATCGACAGCCGCCTGAGGTCGCTCGAGGTGAATTTCGACACTCGCGCGAAATCCGTCACCGAAACCATCGACTCGCGTCTCACCTCGCTCGGCACCACGCTTACAGACGGCGCGGCGCAGACGCTCCATTCGATCGACTCGCGGCTGAGCCATCTCACTTCCTCCCTCACCGACGGCACCCTGCAGGCGGTGCAGGCGGTCGACCAGCGCATCACGGCCGTCACCGACACCATCGACGGCCGCAGCGCGCATCTTGCCGACACCATCTCGGCGCGTTTCCAGGAAATCCAGCAGGGTGTCGAGACCCGCGTCGGCCTCATCGCATCCGACATCGACACCCGCGTCGCGCAGTTCGAGGACCTGCTCGGCTCGCGCGTCGAAGCGGTCGCCGGCCGCATCGAGAGCTCGGGCCGCCAGGCCAGCGAGGATCTGATGTCGCGCGCCGAAATGCTGTCCTCCGGCATCAAGTCGCATGTCGAGGACGCCGAGCGCTCGCTCACCAACCTCGTGGTCAACACCTCGGAGACGATTCAGACCGGCGCGCGCGCCGCGCAGCAGGCGCTGCTCAGCGTCTCCTCCGATGTCGGGGCCCAGCTCAAGCTGACCTCTTCCGAAGTCGAGGCCGCGCTCACCGCTGTGGGCACCGGCGCTGCGACCTCCATCCTCACCTCCGCGCGCGAGGCGCAGACATCGCTGGTGTCGGCCTCCTCGGAGGCCGCCGGCCAGATCAAGTCGCTCGCCGCCGACGTCGAGCGCACGCTCTCGGCCGCCGGCAGCGCCACCGCCGCTTCCGTGCTGTCGGGCGCCCGCGAGGCGCAAAGCACCCTGGTCAGCGCGTCGACCGACGCCGCCAATCAGGTGATGGCGCTTTCGGCCGACGTGCAGCGCACGCTGTCGATAGCCGGCACCTCGACCGTCGAAGCCATCACCGTCGGTGTGCGCGAGGCCCAGAACACCCTCGTAACGGCATCCTCGGCCGCCGCCGAACAGGTCAAGTCGCTCTCGGCCGACGTGGAGCGCTCGTTGTCGATGGCCGGCACCGCCACCGCTGAAGCCGTCACCGCCGGTGCCCGCGAGGCCCAGAACACCCTCATCACGGCGTCCACCGCCGCTGCCGAACAGGTCAAGTCGCTCGCGGCCGACGTGGAGCGCTCGTTGTCCATGGCCGGCACGGCCACCGCTGAAACCGTTACCGCCGGCGCCCGCGAGGCCCAGAAC
>JAEZEU010000063.1 GCA_023432885.1 Pseudomonadota bacterium
GGGTGCGACAGGATCAGGAAGCGCTCTTCCTCCATTGCGGCGAGGACGATGCGCGCCACTTCCTCCGGCTGCATCACGCCGTCCACCCGCGCCGCGCTCGGTCCCGGCGTGGTCATGCCTGTCTGCACGGATTGCGGGCACAGCACGGAGACGCGGATGCCGCGGTCGCCATATTGGATCGCGAGATGCTCGGCGAGCGCCACGGCCGCATTCTTGGTCACGCCGTAAGGCATCGAGTTGAGCGAGGCGAGCAGGCCCGCGGCCGAAGCCGTGTTGAACAGATAGCCCGAGCCGCGGGCCAGCATCCCGGGCACAAGTGCGCGGGCGGCGAACACGTGGCTCATCACATGCACACGCCAGCTCACGTCCCAATCGGCATCGGTGGCGGTCTCCTGTCCCTTGCGCGACAGGCCGGCATTGGAGAAGAAGATATCGACCGGGCCGTACTTCGCCTCGGCCGCCGCGACCAGCGCCTTGACGTCTTCTTCCAGGCCGACATCGGCGGTGACCGCAAGGCCATCGATGTCGCCGGCGACCGCAGCTAGCCGCTCGCGGGAGGTTTTCAAGTCAGCGACCACCACGCCGAGCGCGCCGGCAGCAGCGTAAGCGCGCGCCACCGCTTCCCCGATGCCGCTCGCGCCGCCGGTGACGACACAGGCCTTGCCCTTGACTTGCATGCTTGCTTCCCCTCGTTTCTTCTCATGTGCTGATCAGGGCGGATACAGCCCCTTGTCCCGTGCGCGCTGGATGGCGAGCGCGCCCATCAAATCCATCATCGGCGTCGAGAGTTTGGCGGCACGCGCGAACGCCGCCGGCGCGCGCACCAGCGCGTCGATCTCCATGGCGCGGCCGAGCTCGTAATCCTGCAGGATCGAGGGCTTGTGGTTCGGAGCCGGTCCGGTGCGGGTGACGCGCTTGACGTTGGGATAGCAGCTCTGCGCAATCGAATTCGCTTCATCAAGCAGATGCGGGATCACGTCCTTCAGGGCAGGGTCATCGCGCACCGCGCGTGCGGTCTGGCCGGTGAGCAGGCACATGATCGACATCGACATGTTGGTGAGCAGCTTCGACCAGATGGTCTCCCTGATCTGCGCGACCGCGGCGGAGGCAAACTGTGCGGCTTCGAGCACCGATCTCAGCCGCGCGATGCGCTCGCCCTCACGATCATCGCATTCGCCGACCAGCAGCATGTTGCGTTCGGGCGAGAGATTTTCCACCACGCCAGGCCCGATCACCTCGTTCGACGAGAAAATCACGCCGCCGACGATTCGCTCCTTCGGGATTGACGCGCGCAAGGCGCCGCCGGGATCGAGGAAGGAAAGATCGGGCGTGGGGCGATGACCCTTCGGGAGGCCGATATCGTACCACCAGGGAATGCCGTTCTGCGCGAATACGATCGCGGTGTCATCACCGAGCAGCGGCTTCACGCCGCCCGCGAGCGCGGCAACGCCGGTCGCCTTCAGCGTGCTGATTACGAAATCCTGCAGCCCCAGCTCCGCCGGGCTATCCGAGGCGTTGACGTCCGCCTTGAATTCCTCGCCGCCGACACGCAGCGTGAGGCCGTTCTTCCGGACCGCGGCCAGATGCGGCCCGCGCATCACGCAGGAAACTTCGTTGCCGGCGCGAGCGAGGCGCAGCGCCAGATGGCCGCCGACGGCGCCCGCGCCGAAAATGCAGATGCGCATGGAATGTCCCGTTCACCAATGGAGCGCCAGTTTCCACATCCGCACGCCCGGGCGCAACCGGGCATGCGGCCGGCGCGGCCGGGCTCCCGCAGAAAGGGATGGATCGCGCGCGCTGCGCTACGCATAGTGCCGCGCACAACTGACCAAGCGGAGCAACGTCCATGCCGGCCAACCCAGTCTTGTGGAATCTCGATGACCGCGGGGTCGCCACCGTCACGCTCAACCGGCCGGAGGTCAACAACGCCTATGACGGGGCGCTCATCCACGGCCTGCTCGCGGCCATGGACGAGCTTGGCACCAAGCCGCTGCGCGTCGTCGTGCTCAAGGGCAATGGCCGGCACTTTCAGGCCGGCGCCGACCTCAGATGGATCAACAGCGTGCGGCCGCAATCGGCGCAAGAAAACGAGGCGGCATCCCGCGCGACTTTCGAGGCGGTGCAGCGGCTCAACACGCTGCCGGTGCCGACGCTGGCGCTGGTGCAGGGCGGCTGTTTCGGCGGCGGCACCGGCGTGATTTCGGCCTGCGATATCGTGATCGCGGCCGACAATGCGCTGTTCTCGATCACCGAGGTACGGTGGGGCCTGACCGCCGCGATCATCATCCCACAGCTTTGCGATGCGATCGGCGTGCGCCAGGTGCGCCGCTATGCGCTGACAGGCGAGCGTTTCGGCGCCGAGGAGGCGCGCCGCATCGGTCTCGTCCACGAGGTGGTGGGCTTGGCCGAGCTCGACAGCGCCGGCGACAGGGTGGTCGAGCAACTTCTCGCCAACGCCCCGGATGCGCTGGCGGAGACCAAGCGGCTCGCGATGGAGAATTCGTTCGGCGGCATGGCCGTCGATGACGCGGCCTATGCG
>JAEZEU010000100.1 GCA_023432885.1 Pseudomonadota bacterium
CCGGGCAGCAACAATTCGCCGGTCTTCTGCGCCGTGAAACCAAAGCGGGCGTAATAGGCCGCATCGCCCAGCAGGATCACCGCGCGATGGCCACGCGCCTTCGCCGCCGTCAGTGCATGGTCCATCAGCGCGGTCCCGACCCCGAGCTTGCGGGAGAGGCGATCCACCGCGAGCGGGCCGAGCATCAGCGCCGGGCAGCCCCCGGCGCTGACGTGCCACAACCGCAGCGTCCCGACCAGGCGGCCCTGATGCACCGCCGTGAAGGCAAGGCCTTCGGCGTGCGCGCGTCCGTCGCGCAGGCGCTGGCAGGTGCGCATATGGCGATCCTCGCCAAAGCAGGCATCGAGCAGCGCTTCACGGGCGACGACATCCGAGGCTCGCTCCGCTCGGATAGCGAACGGAGGGGCCTTGGGGCGCAGGGCGAACTTGGTCTGTCGCAAGGCAGTCATGGCACGTCAGTCCCCGCGGCCAACGGCGCTGGGCGCGCCGCGGGCAGCGTTGTCCAAATCGGCATTGTCAGGGGAGGGAGCCGGCGGACCGGCTCCCGACTAGTCGGGCCTCGAGGCGAGGCTGATCAGATGTGGTAGGTCTTCAGCGGCGGGATGCCGTTGAACGCCACCGACGAGTAGGTGGACGTATAGGCCCCGGTGCCTTCGATCAGCAGCTTGTCGCCGATCTCGAGAGTCACCGGAAGCGGATACGGCATCTTCTCGTACAACACGTCGGCCGAATCGCAGGTCGGACCCGCGAGCACACACGGCGTCATCTCCGCCCCGTCATGCGGGGTGCGGATCGCGTAGCGGATCGACTCGTCCATCGTCTCGGCGAGGCCGCTGAACTTGCCGATGTCCAGGTAGACCCAGCGGACCTCGTCGTCGTCGCTCTTCCTGGAGATCAGAACGACTTCGGTCTCGATGATGCCGGCGTTGCCGACCATGCCGCGCCCGGGTTCGATGATCGTCTCCGGGATCTGGTTGCCGAAATGCTTGCGCAGCGCACGGAAGATCGAACGGCCGTACTGCACGACCGGCGGAACGTCCTTGAGGTACTTGGTCGGGAAGCCGCCGCCCATGTTGACCATGGACAGGTTGATCCCGCGCTCAGCGCAGTCCCGGAACACGGTCGAAGCCATCGCCAGCGCCCGGTCCCACGCCTTCACCTTGCGCTGCTGCGAGCCGACATGGAAAGAGATGCCGCAGGGCTCGAGGCCCAGCCGCTTGGCGAGATCGAGCACCTCGACCGCCATCTCCGGATCGCAACCGAACTTGCGCGACAGCGGCCACTCGGCGCCGGCGCAGTCGTAGAGGATGCGGCAGAAGACGCGCGCGCCGGGGGCGGCACGGGCGACCTTCTCGACCTCTGCGGCGCAATCGACCGCGAACAGGCGAATGCCGAGCGCGTAGGCGCGCGCGATGTCGCGCTCCTTCTTGATCGTGTTGCCATAGGAGACACGGTCCGGGCTCGCGCCTGCGGCCAGGGCCATCTCGATCTCCGCGACGGTCGCGGTATCGAAGCAGGAGCCGAGCGATGCGAGCAGCGACAGCACTTCCGGCGCGGGATTGGCCTTCACCGCATAGAACACGCGGCTGTCGGGCAGCGCCTTCGCAAAGGTCTGGTAGTTGTCACGCACGACCTCGAGGTCGACGACGAGGCAGGGCTCGGTGTCGAGGCCATCGTTGCGGCGGTTGCGCAGGAATTCCTGGATGCGTTCGGTCATCGCATTACTCCCCAAGTCCCAGCGACGGGACCCATCAACGTGGTTCTCGGACATGAGTTTCGTGGCGAAGTCGCACGATGGAGACGCGACAAAGCCTCGAACTCGAAATCCGAACTGTGCTGCCGTGGATTGGTTGGGAGATTTCCCGCCCGCACACCTGGCAATGAAGGACAAGCCTTTTCAGTAGCCCGCGCCGGCGTTGGACTGCCGGTAGAGACCAAAAAAGCCCGATCCGTCGTTGCTTTAAGTCGCGTCCCCCGTTGAGAGCGGGGTGCACCGGTTCGCCTCCGGCTGCCAGTCACGGTTGCAAGGGCGGAGAGACCTTCAACGGCATCTCTTGAGAGAGATGCTGGCCGCTCGATAATGAGACGACCCTCGGTTCTTCATCCCTTGGCGGCTGTCCGGCCTCTTGTCCGGATACCCACCGACTGACACACGACCACAGGCACGTGCGAAATTGGGCAACTCGGGAAATAAGCGCTTTGACTCAGCTTCGCAAGAATTTTTTTGGGCTGTGGAGAGATTTCCCTAACGCGAGCTTTCAATCTCGCGTGGGAGGAGCGCTTCACGCGCAGAACATGAACAGCCGTTAAGCTTTGAAAGCAGGTCGCGCAGATTGATATGAGAGCTGCGCGAGTGAAGTTGTGCCTGTGGCACAGGGACTTTTCGAGTCGCGCTTGTCAGCCTCGGCGCGTAAACGGCTCGATGCGCTGGGCGCCGCGGATGAACGCCACCATGATGAGAACGCCGATGCCGAACAGCAGGGCCTGGACGATGTGAGCCCACGTCTCTTGGGTGAAGGGAAGATAGAGGCTCTCCGGCGGCAGCAGGATCGCGAGCGCCCAGCCGCCGGCGAAGGCTGCCCCGAACACCTCGGCGCCGATCAGGATCGCCGCGCTGATGACGGTGATGACGCTCGGCCAGGCGATCTGGCGGGAGGCGGTCGAAGGGGTTTGCGTGCTCATCGTGTGTTCCTTTGTGCGGGCCGCAATCTCTCTGAAAAGGCCGTCTCTTACAAGCGCAAAAGGCGCAAAATTGCCGCAGGGCGTGCTATAGATTCCTCCATAAATTTACGGCGAAAAACGGGATTTTGTGATGTCTGAAACCCTCTCAACAACACTGCTGGCGAACCCGCAGGAGAACCCTCTGCTGCGCCCCTGGCAGACGCCGTTCGAGACCCCGCCGTTTGACGAGATCAGGCCCGAACATTTCCTCCCCGCGTTCGAGCAAGCGTTCGCCGACCACTCGGCCGAGGTCGCCGCGATCATCCACGATCCCGCCACGCCCGACTTCGCCAACACCATCACGGCGCTGGAGCGGTCGGGCAGGCTCCTGGCCAAGGTCTCGGCGGTCTTCTACGACTTGGTTTCGGCGCATTCCAATCCGGAGATCCTGGCGATCGACGAGGAAGTCTCGGCCCGGATGGCGCGGCACTGGAATCCGATCTTGATGAACGCCGTGCTGTTCGGCCGGATCGCCATGCTGCACGACAATCGCAAGACATTGGAGCTCACCAGCGAGCAGATGCGACTCCTGGAGCGGACCTATACGCGCTTCCATCGCGCAGGCGCCGGCCTCGACGAGCCCGCCAAGGTGCGGATGGCCGAGATCAACGAGCGGCTGGCCCAGCTCGGCACGAGCTTTAGCCACCATTTGCTCGCCGACGAGCAGCAATGGTTCCTGGAGCTCGGCGAGGACGATCTGGCCGGCCTGCCCGACACCTTCATCGCCTCGGCGCGGGCCGCCGCGGAAGAGCGCGGCATGCCCGGCAAGACGATCGTCACCCTGGCGCGCTCCACGGTGGAGACGTTCCTGAAGACCTCCGCCCGCCGCGACCTGCGCGAGAAGGTCTTCAAGGCGTTTGCCGCCCGTGGCGACAACGGCAACGCCAACGACAACAACGCCGTAATCGTCGAGATCCTGGCGCTACGCGAGGAGGCTGCCCGCATCCTCGGTTTTTCGACCTACGCCGCCTACCGGCTCGAGGATTCCATGGCCAAGACGCCGGATGCCGTGCGTGGCCTGCTGGAGCGGGTCTGGAAGCCTGCCCGGGCGCAAGCGCTGGCCGACCGTGACGCGCTGCAGGCGCTGATCGCGGAGGAGGGCGGCAACTTCTCGCTCGCCCCCTGGGATTGGCGCTACTACGCCGAGAAGCTGCGGCAGGCCAAGGCCAATTTCGACGATGCCGCGATCAAGCCCTATCTCGTGCTCGATCACATGATCGAGGCCGCCTTCGACTGCGCCACGCGCCTGTTCGGCATCACGTTCACCGAGCGCAAGGACATCCCGGTCTGGCATCCAGACGTCCGGGTCTGGGAGGTGAAGGACCGGGAGGGGAACCACAAGGCGCTGTTCTATGGCGACTACTTCGCACGCCCCTCAAAACGCTCCGGCGCCTGGATGACGTCGCTGCGCGACCAGCAGAAGCTTGACGGCGCCATCACCCCGCTGGTCATCAATGTCTGCAATTTCGCGAAAGGAGCCGGGGGCGCGCCCTCGCTGCTCTCGCCGGACGACGCCCGCACCCTGTTCCACGAACTCGGCCACGGCCTGCACGGCATGCTGTCCGACGTCACCTATCCGTCGCTGTCGGGCACTTCGGTGTTCACCGACTTCGTCGAGCTGCCCTCGCAGCTTTATGAGCATTGGCAGGAGCGGCCGGAGGTGCTGCAGCGCTTTGCCAGGCATTACGAGACCGGCGAGCCGTTGCCGGATGAGCTGCTGCAGCGCTTCCTCGCCGCGCGCAAATTCAACCAGGGCTTTGCCACGGTGGAGTTCGTCTCCTCGGCGCTGATTGACCTGGAGTTCCACACCCAGCCAGCCTCGGCCAGCCGCGACGTCCGGGCCTTCGAGCAGGCGGAGCTGGAGAAGATCGGCATGCCTGCCGAGATCGTGCTGCGCCACCGGCCGACCCAGTTCGGCCACATCTTCTCCGGCGACCATTATGCCTCCGGTTATTACAGCTACATGTGGTCGGAGGTGATGGACGCGGACGCCTTCGGCGCCTTCGAAGAGGCCGGCGATATCTTCGATCCCGCCACTGCGAAGCGGTTGCATGACGATATTTATTCGTCCGGCGGCTCGCGCGATCCCGAGGAAGCGTATATTGCCTTCCGTGGCCGCGAGCCGGAGCCCGATGCGCTGCTCCGCCGGCGCGGACTCCTGGAAACATCCGAGGCAGCCTGATTTGAAAACGGTGATCTCTCGACTGTTGGCGCTGCTCGCTCTCGCGGGCGGCGCCGGATTTGGCGCGACGGCGGCGCAGGCCCATCCGCATGTCTGGATCACCGCGGCGAGCGAGCTGATCTATGCGGCGGACGGCTCGATCACCGGCGTGCGCCATGCCTGGACCTTCGACGACATGTTCTCGACCTACGCGCTGCAGGGCATCGAGACCAAGACCAAGGGTGTCTACAGCCGCGAGCAGCTCGCCCCGCTCGCCAAGGACAATGTCGAGAACCTGAAGGAGTTCGGCTTCTTCACTTTCGCCAAGGCCGACGGCAAGAAGGAGAACTTCGTCGAGCCCGTCGACTATTTCCTCGAATACAAGGATGACGCCTTGACTCTGCACTTCACGCTGCCGCTGAAGGCGCCGGTGAAGCCGAAGCAGCTCGCGCTGGACGTGTTCGATCCCGCCTTCTTCATCGATTTCAAGTTCGAGGACAAGGACCCCGTCAAGCTGGTCGGGGCGCCGGCTGCCTGCGAGCTGAAAGTCCAGCGGCCCGGCGAAGCGGACGTGAAGAAGCTGACCGAGGAGATGGTGGCGAGCGGGGACAACGCCAATTACGGGGCGATGTACGCCAACAAGATCCTTGTGAATTGCCCGTGAGCGCCAGGTCAAGCCTCGCGCACCATCTCGCGGTCTTTGCGGTTGCGCTGTCCGCGATGGTTGCGCTCGACGGCCTCGCCCATGCGGTGCTGGCGCAAAATCCGTTCGGCGGCCCGCGCCCCGCCGCCCAGCCGCAGGCCGGCGGCATCGTCGGCTGGATTCTGGCGAAGCAGTCCGAGTTCTATCGTGACATGTCCGCCACCATCCGCGCCGCCAAGTCCGACGGCACGGCCGTCTGGACGCTGCTGGCGATCTCCTTTGCCTACGGCATTTTCCATGCCGCAGGCCCGGGCCACGGCAAGGCGGTGATCTCGTCCTATCTGGTGGCCAACCAGGAAACCGCCCGGCGCGGCATCGTGCTGTCCTTTGTTTCGGCCCTGCTGCAAGCCCTGGTCGCTGTCGTGCTGGTCGGCATTTCCGCCTGGCTGCTCAACGCCACCGCACAAACCATGTGCGGCGCGGAGAAGGCGATCGAGATTGCGAGCTACGGCCTGATCGCCGCCTTCGGCGCCCGGCTGGTCTGGACCAAGGGCGGTGCCCTCATCCGCGCTGTGCAGGCCCCGCGCGCCGAGCCGGCCCTGGCCGCCGCCCATCAGCATCACGGCCACGCCTATCATCGTCATCACGACCATGGCCATGAACACCATGGCCACGGCCACGATCACCATCACCATGATCACGGCCATGTGCATGACGAGCATTGCGGTCATTCCCACGGCCCGACGCCGGATCAACTCGCCGGCCCCGGCGGCTGGCGGCGCGGGCTGGGCGCCATCGTTGCGGTGGGCTTGCGGCCCTGCTCGGGCGCAATCCTGGTGCTGGTCTTCTCGCTGGCCCAGGGCCTGTTCTGGGCCGGGATCGTCGCGACCTTCGTGATGGGGATCGGCACCGCCATCACGGTTGCTGCCATCGCGGTTGTCGCCGTCTCCGCCAAGGATCTCGCAGGCCGCCTGTCCAAAGGCCGCGAGGGCGGCGGCGCGCTCGTCATGCGCGGCATCGAGTTCGGCGCCGCCGGCCTCGTGCTGCTGTTCGGTCTCGGGCTGTTGCTCGGCTATCTCGCCGCCGAGCGGGTGACGTGTCTGTGATATTTGTCGTCATTCCGGGATGGTCCGAAGGACCAGACCGGAATCTCGGGATTCTCAGGGGCGCAAGGCGCCCCATAGCTCGATGCTTCGCATCGCCCCGGAATGACTGCGGCGAAAGCTACGCCGGCAGCCACCCCTTGATTGCCGGCATGAAGAAGATCGCGATGTTGATCGCCAGCCCCAGACTCCACAGGATCGAGCGCAGCGTCGGCCGGTTGCCGAGATAGGTGAAGACATAGGCAATGCGCACGATCACGAACAGCACGGCGAGTTCGTCGATCAGCCGCTGCGGGCCGAGACGGAATTCGGCCAGCAGCACGGCCACCGCAAAGAACGGAAACGCCTCGATGCCGTTCTGGTGTGCGCCCAGTGCCCGCGCACGGATCGGGTCGCTGTAGAAGTCGGGATCGCGGGGCTTTGCGTTGTCGAACGAGCGGCCCCCGGCCCATTTGACGGCGGCGATCGTCGCCAAATACAGCATCAGCGTAGCGAAAATGCACCATTCAGCGATCGTCATGGTTCCCCCGACGCGCGGCAATGTTGCGACACTAGCCAAGGCCTGCTTGCCTTGACAAGGATGGCGAAAAGGCGCGAATCCACCGCCATGAGCGTGGTCGTCCCCCTCGGAAATACCAGCGCGGCGCCGGCCATCAAGCCGGAGCGCATTGGCGTGCTCCTGGTCAATCTCGGCACGCCCGATGCCTGTAACGCCAGGAGCGTGCGCATCTATCTGAAGGAATTCCTGTCCGACCCCCGCGTGATCGAGGACCAGGGCCTGGTCTGGAAAGCCATCCTCAACGGCATCATCCTGCGCGTCCGCCCCGCACGGAAGGCGCTGGACTACAAGAAGATCTGGAATTTCGAGAAGAATGAGTCGCCGCTGAAGACCATCACGCGCTCGCAGGCTGAAAAGCTCGCTGCTGACATTGCCGACCACGCGCACGTGGTGGTGGATTGGGCGATGCGCTATGGCAATCCCTCGATCCGCGAACGCATCCACGCGCTGGCGGCGCAGGGCTGCAGCCGGCTGCTGGTGGTGCCGCTCTATCCGCAATATTCGGCGGCGACTTCGGCCACGGTCTGCGACGAGGTGTTTCGCGTGCTCGCCGGCATGCGGGCCCAGCCGACCCTGCGGGTGAGCCCGCCTTATTACGACGATTCCGACTACATCGAGGCACTAGCCGTTTCGATCAATTCGCATCTTTCGGCGCTGCCGTTCCAGCCGGAATTGATCGTCGCCTCCTTCCACGGCATGCCGCAGAAATATGTAGATGCCGGCGATCCCTATCGCGAGCAGTGTGTCGCGACCACGGAAGCGCTGCGCAAGCGCCTCGGGCTCGAGGCATCGAAGCTGCTGCTCACCTTCCAGTCGCGCTTCGGCAATGACGAGTGGCTGCAACCCTATACCGACAAGACCGTCGAGGAGCTGGCGAAGAAGGGCGTGAAGCGGCTGGCCGTGGTTACGCCGGGCTTTGCCGCCGATTGCCTGGAAACGCTGGAAGAGATCGCGCAGGAGAACGCCGAAATCTTTCGGCACAATGGCGGCGAGCAGTTTTCCGCAATCCCTTGCCTGAATGACAGCGGCGCCGGCATGGACGTCATCCGCCAGCTCGTGCTGCGCGAGCTTCAGGGCTGGATTTGATGCGTTTGCATGCAGCGGTTTTTGCGTCGCGAGCAGGCCGTCATCAACAACTTACATGGCGGGGCCGCCGTTTTCCCCAAATTGGATACGTGCTCGGGGCCGTTCTCGGCGCGGGACATCTGGCGCATTCGAAAAATCCTCCATACCTATGTCTGCAACAAGCGCCGGCTGAACCGGCACTGCCGTCAGGCAGACAAAAAGCGGCGGCTTTCGTTGCACGGCGAATGATACGGGGAATGGTTGCGGGTGCGTTTCGCCCCGCGTTGGAGGATTTATGAGCGGTTTCGAGATTTTCGTTATTGCACTTGCGCTTCTCGTCATCATTACCCTGTTTGCCGGCGTGAAAACCGTGCCGCAAGGCTATGACTGGACGATCGAGCGGTTCGGCAAATACACCCGTACGCTCTCGCCGGGGCTCAACCTCATTGTACCTTACTTCGACCGGGTCGGTCGCAAGATGAACATGATGGAGCAGGTCATCTCCATCCCCGAGCAGGAGGTGATCACCAAGGACAACGCGACCGTCACGGTAGACGGCGTGGCCTTCTTCCAGGTGTTCGATGCGGCAAAGGCGAGCTACGAGGTCGCCAATCTCGAGCAGGCGATCACGGTCTTGACCATGACCAACATCCGCTCGGTGATGGGCTCGATGGACCTCGACCAGGTGCTCTCGCATCGCGACGAGATCAACGAGCGCCTGCTGCGCGTCGTCGACGC
>JAEZEU010000126.1 GCA_023432885.1 Pseudomonadota bacterium
GCGCGGCCGGTTGCCCGGACGGGACCAATCGGCTAAATGAAGGCGCTCAAGCACCCGTAGCTCAGCTGGATAGAGCGTTGCCCTCCGAAGGCAAAGGTCACACGTTCGAATCGTGTCGGGTGCGCCAGCAATTCTAAATATTTTCGCATTTCGGGCGGCGCTTGCCTGGCCGCGGGCAGGCACGTGGTAGCGCCGAAACGAGAAAAGGGCGGCCGACGTCGCGTCCCCCTTATGCTGTCCAAGTGCAAGTAAAATGCGCAGGGGGTTGGATCAACGACTAACCAGCTTTCGGGCGACCGTGGCGATGCTGGAGCGCCAGCAGCGCAAACCCAAACAGCGGAATGATGATATCCATGTAGAAAATGATGCCCGCGTTGCCGGGTGCAAAATTGTGCGCAGTCACCATTTGGTAGACGTGACCGGCGGCGGCGCCCAGCGTGAACAGGCCGGGACCGAGGATCGCCGCGAGGCGCAGGTCGAAACTCCTGAACGCGGCAATGAATCCAACAACGGCAAAACCCAGGCTTGCGGTAGCGACCTCGAACTGAAACGGGCTATCGGCCCAACCAATGAAGCGGGCCGACATCTCTCCAAAGAATCCGTGCATCACGAAATTGTAGAGATATCCAACTCCGATCGACCAAAACACGTGCCAGGAGAGAAGCTTTTCGACAGTCCCCGCCGGCCCGAGTTGCCTCTTGCTTCGAGCTATTGCCACGATGGAGAACAGGAGGCCAATGAGGAAGAAGGTCAGCGAAAAATTGGAAAGAACAAAGACAATTCCAGTCTTGATGAAATCAGCCATACGTACCCCTCTCAAGGCGCCCGCCCGCGCCTCTTCGAGCGCGCAACCGGTACCGTTTATCATAGCGCTACGCCGAAGTAGCGGTGCCATCCTCATCGGCTGTGGCGCGCCAGTTACTATATCCCCCAAAAATCTCGGCCGGTGACCGGTCTGGATTGCCGGTAGCAGCATTCGGCTGATTCCCCGATCTCCGGCCAAGCCTGAGGCCGAGGCACGGGATCAATTTCAGCAACGCCATCGTTGGTTCCGAGGCAAGGTTCTGGTGGGAAGCGCACTGGATGGCATCGAAGTGTTCACTCGGGAGATCGAGACCTCGAAGTCGGTGAAGATCACCTGCCCACGCCGACCAAGCTTTTCGAATTTCGCCGACGGATATCGCTTGCACGGATGAATTGGTGACGCACATGATTTCGGTACGGCGCCGCGACGCGGCGCCACGCTCAACTTCCAATTGCGGCATTATCGTCGTACTTCCGTTGCCCAGATAAGCGGATACGCTGCCCAGAACAATCGCGCGCGTCATGGGTTCAACCGCGGCTTATCTCCTCAGCGTAATACGCCTCGATAACGCATGGAGGCGATGCAGGGGGAGGACCAGCCGGCTTCGTCTAAAGTTTCCGCGCTCAGCCAGCCCGCCACTGTCTGTTTATCCATCATACGGACATGATTTTGGCGCAGGTTCACCGGTCTTGCGGCAAGACGCCAAGCAACAACTGATTGCAACCCTGGAAATCGGGTTTGGCATGGCGACCGATCGAAAGCGCTGGCTGGTTGCTGTCATTGTCGTGGCTCTGGCGGCAGGCGGCTTTTTCCTTTGGCAGAAGCTTGGAAGCAGAGGCCTCCCGGAGGGATTTGCCAGCGGCAATGGTCGCATCGAGGGCACCGAAATCGACATCGCGACCAAGGCGCCCGGGCGAGTCAAAGACATATTTGTGAAGGAAGGCGATTTCGTCTCGGCCGGGCAGGTTCTGGCGCAGATGGACACGCTGCAGCTCCAGGCCCAGCTCCAGCAAGCGGAGGCCCAGCTACGCCGCGCGATGATCGGCATCGACACCGCAAAGAGTCTCGTTGTTCAGCGGGAGGCCGAAAAGAAAGCGGCAACCGCGGTGATCGAGCAACGTAAAGCCGAACTCGATGTGGCGGAACGAAAACTCCGGCGCTCGGAGACCTTGATCAAGACCAATGCCGTGTCTCAGCAGACGCTGGACGAGGATCGGGCGGCCGCCAATGGCGCAGCCGCGGCGGTAGCCGCGGCAAATGCACAACTTGCCTCGTCGGACGCCGCGATCAACGCCGCGAAGGCTGCGGTGGTCGATGCCGAGGCATCCGTGGAAGCGGCGAAGGCCGCCATCGAGAGCATCAAGGCCGACATCAACGACAGCACCCTGCGCGCACCGCGAGATGGACGTGTGCAATTCCGCGTCGCCCAGCCGGGCGAAGTCCTGGCCGCTGGCGGCCGCGTGCTGAACATGGTCGATCTCTCTGATGTCTTCATGACCTTTTTCCTGCCGACGGCGGAGGCGGGACGCGTTGCAATCGGCTCGGAGGTCCGTCTTGTGCTCGATGCGGCACCACAATGGGTGATCCCCGCCAAGGCGACTTTTGTCGCCGACGTCGCCCAATTCACACCCAAGACGGTCGAAACGCAGGAAGAGCGGGAGAAGCTCATGTTCCGCGTGAGGGCACACATCCCTGAGAACCTCCTGCGGGAGCATATTGAACAGGTGAAGACGGGCCTGCCGGGCCGAGCGTATGTGCGGCTCGACCCGAACGCCGAGTGGCCCGCGAGCCTGACGGACAAGCTGGTCAAATGAGCGAGCTGTCGCGCGGCGCGATGCCGGATCGATCGGAACCTGTGGTCCATCTGAACACAGTCGGTCTATCCTACGGTTCAACGCGCGCACTCGACGGCATCAACCTCGACTTTCCACCCGCATGCGTGGTCGGATTGATTGGACCTGACGGGGTCGGCAAATCGAGCCTGCTTTCGCTTGTTGCCGGGGCCCGAAAGATTCAAGCCGGGCAGGTCCATGTGCTCGGCGGCGACATGGCCGATGCCGCGCACCGCAGGCGGACCTGCCCCCGGATCGCCTATATGCCTCAGGGCCTCGGCAAGAACCTCTATCCCACGCTGTCCGTGTTCGAGAACGTCGATTTTTTCGGGCGTCTCTTCGGCCACGACCGGCGCGAGCGCGAGCAGAGGATTGCGACGCTCCTCAGGGGTACGGGCCTTTCTCCCTTTGTCGACCGGCCGGCAGGCAAGCTCTCGGGCGGCATGAAGCAAAAGCTTGGCCTCTGCTGCGCGCTGATTCACGATCCCGATCTCTTGATCCTCGACGAACCGACCACAGGCGTGGATCCGCTTTCGCGACGGCAGTTCTGGGAGCTGATCGAGAATATCCGGAGAAGCCGCACCCAGATGAGCGTCATCGTCGCGACCGCCTACATGGAGGAGGCGGCGCGCTTCGCCTGGCTGGTGGCGATGGACAATGGCCGGGTGCTGGCTACCGGCACGCCGTCAGACCTGTTGCGGCAGACCTGCACCGACAACCTGGACGCGGCCTTCATCCAACTGCTTCCGGAGGAGCAGCGGCGAGGCCACAAGGAGGTGGTTATTCCGCCTCGCGGGGAAGCGCACGGCAAGGACATCGCCATCGAGGCCGATCATCTGACGGTCAGGTTCGGCGACTTCACTGCGGTAGACGATGTCAGCTTCCGGATCGCGCGCGGCGAGATCTTCGGCTTTCTGGGATCAAACGGCTGCGGCAAGACCACGACCATGAAAGTGCTGACCGGCCTGCTGCCGGCGAGCGCAGGTGCGGCAAGGCTGTTCGGCCGCGAGGTCGATCCCCGGGACATGAATGTCCGCTCGCGCGTGGGTTACATGTCGCAGGCCTTCTCGTTGTATTCGGAGCTGACGGTTCGGCAAAATCTCCGGCTGCATGCGCGCCTGTTCCAGCTTCCCGCTGACACCATTGAGGGGCGCATTCAGGAGATGGTTGCGCGGTTTGATCTCGCCACCTTCATCGACGTCTTGCCAGACGCCTTGCCCCTCGGGGTGCGCCAGCGGCTATCCCTCGCCGTCGCGATGATCCACGCACCGGACATCCTCATTCTCGACGAGCCGACCTCCGGCGTCGATCCGATCGCACGCGACCGATTGTGGCAAATCCTGTCGGATCTTTCGCGCAAGGACGGGGTTACGATCTTTGTCTCGACCCACTTCATGAATGAAGCCGAGCGTTGCGACCGAATTTCGTTGATGCATGCAGGCAAGGTCCTGATCAGCGACACCCCCGCCCGCATCAGCGCATCGCGGGGCCATGGAGACCTGGAGCAGGCCTTTGTGGCCTATCTCGAAGACGCGATCGACGAGGCCGCCACTACGGCGCCGGCAGCGGAGATATCCGTCCCGGAGATCGCGCCGCCCGTGGCCGAGGAGCCACGTTCGCGGCGCCGCCTGATTGCATTCTTCGATCCGCGGCGCATGTTCGCCTACACCCGACGCGAAGCTCTGGAACTTCAACGCGATCCGATCCGGGCGACGCTCGCCATCGTCGGCAGCATCATCCTGATGGCCGTGATGGGTTATGGCATCAACACCGACGTCGAAAACTTGTCTTTTGCCGTTCTTGACCTGGACGGAACCACGATCAGTCGTGATTACGCGCTGCAGATCTCCGGCTCGCGCTTCTTCACCGAAAAGCCGCCGATCACGAGCTATGACGAACTCGACCGTCGCATGCGCAGCGGCGAGCTGAGCCTTGCGATCGAAATCCCGCCGGGCTTCGGGCGCGACGTGGCGCGCGGCTCCAATGTTCAGGTCGGCGCATGGATCGATGGATCCAATCCTTCTCGTGCAGAGACGGTCAGAGGTTACGTGCAGGCCATGCACGCGACCTGGCTGGCACAGCGGGCGCGCGACCTTGCCGGTGCCGGCGCCGGAAGCAGCCCGTTTCAGGTCGAGGTCCGGTTTCTCTATAATCCCGACGTCAAGAGCATCGTCGCGATCGCTCCCGCCGTGATCCCCATCCTGCTTTTGATGATCCCGGCGATTCTGGCGGCCCTGAGCGTCGTGCGGGAAAAGGAACTTGGATCAATCATCAACTTCTACGTCACTCCCGTGACGCGGCTCGAATTCCTGCTTGGCAAGCAGACCCCGTACGTTGCGCTCGCCATGCTGAACTTCTTCCTGCTGACGGCCTTCGCCGTGTTCATCTTCCGTGTCCCGTTCACCGGGAGCTTCTCGGCCTTTACGGCAGGCGCATTCCTCTACGTGATCATCTCGACGGCGATGGGACTTTTGATCTCGTCATTCCTGAACAGCCAGATCGCCGCAATCTTCGCAACTGCATTGCTTACGATGATCCCTGCAACGCAGTATTCCGGGCTGGTCGATTCCGTGTCGTCGCTGCAGGGTTTCGGCGCAATAATCGGACGAATCTATCCGACAGCCCATTTCATTACGATTACGCGCGGGACCTTTTCCAAGGGACTGGGCTTCGAGGATCTCTCGGGGCAATTCCTGGCCTTGATCGTGACAGTCCCCATACTCGTTGGCCTTGGAACATTGTTCCTGCGTAAACAGGCAAGCTAGGCATGCGCGTTTCCAACATCATCACGCTGGGCCTGAAGGAGTTGCGGGGGCTGTCGCGGGATCCTGCGCTCATGGTCCTGATCGTCTATGCGTTCACGGTTTCCATCTACACGTCGTCTCGTGCGCAGCCGGAGACGCTGAACCGGGCCGCACTCGCCATTGTCGATGAGGACAATTCGCCGGTTTCCTCGCGAATCATCACGGCTTTCAATCCACCCTATTTCCTGGTCCCAAAGCTCATTACCCAGGCCGACGTGATGGCGCGCCTGGACGCAGGCCTCGACACCTTTGCATTGAACATTCCGCCCAACTTCCAGCGCGATCTGCTGGCCGGAAGATCGCCGACGATCCAGCTCAATGTCGATGCGACGCGTATGGCCCAGGCTTTCACCGGGAGCAGCTACATCCAATCCATCACCACCGGCGAGGTGACCGAGTTTCTCTCTCGCTCCCGTTCGGGCGCCGCACCACCGATCGACCTTGCACTACGCGCGCGTTTCAATCCGGAACTCGACAAGAGCTGGTTCGGCTCCATCAACAACATCATCTCGTCCGTCACGATGCTGTCGATCATCCTGACGGGAGCAGCGCTCATTCGCGAGCGCGAGCACGGGACGATCGAACATCTGCTGGTGATGCCGGTGACGCCGTTCGAGATCATGGCCAGCAAGATCTGGTCAATGGGCCTCGTCGTTCTCGTTGCTTCGGCAGTTGCCCTCGTCGTCGTCGTGCAAGGTTTGCTGGCCGTCAGGATCGCGGGCTCCATTCCATTGTTTCTGTTCGGAACGGCGCTCTATCTGTTTGCAATGACGAGTCTGGGTGTCTTTCTGGCAACGCTCGGCGGCTCGATGCCGCAGTTCGGCCTGCTGATGATGCTCACCTTGATGCCGCTTCAGATGCTGTCGGGAGCCGTGACACCGCGGGAGAGCATGCCGGAGATCATCCAGAACATCATGCTGGCCGCGCCGAATACGCACTTCGTCATCCTTGCCCAAGCCATATTGTTCCGCGGCGCCGGTCTTTCGGTTGTCTGGCCCCAGATCGCCGCCCTGGTTGCGATCGGAGCGGTCCTGTTCAGTTTCTCCCTGTGGCGGTTCAGGAAGTTTGTCCAATAGCCGCTGCTTGCAGAACTGATGAACCAAGTTGCCCTTGCAACTTTCCTGTTGTCGACAATCGGTGGCGGCTCGCCGCTGATCACCTTGGGCGCTCGCATAAGCGGCAGCGGACGCAATTCCATGTCGATGGCATTGCTGTCTACCGCGTAGCCGCCAGCCCCCACCATCGAGGAATTTCATCTGTCCGGCTGTTTTCTCATGGTCGCAGCAATTTGATTTCGATATCCTCGCCCACGACCGTAGTGATGCCGCCTTCGCGACCGCAGTCTACGGCGGCATTGAATCTCCGGCCCGTATGGCGCTGCCGCCGGCGTTCATAGGCGCGTGGTGAGACTCGTCCAAGGAATGCAATGAAAAGAGATGACTGCCCAAGCCGGCGCTTGGGCAGTCGGCATCGTTGGCTAGAGGTTCGGATGAACGAAAGCGACGAGCTGACGCGCGTTGGCGACGTGAGTTACCCGGAAAGTGATATGCCGGACGGTTTGTTACCATCTGTAGTCGCGGCGCTGAACGGAGAGAGAATCTCATACTGCTACTGGAAGAGCGCCAGGCGCGTGGATCTTGCGATGTCCGGCAGGACCGACCTTGATCTCCTGGTCGCCAGGTCCGATCAGCACCGCATGCAACAGATTCTCATTCAACACGACTTCAAGCTCTTTCCATCGATATCCGGCAGCGACCATCCGGCGATTTTGAACTTCGTTGGCTTTGACCCGGCAAGCGGCGGCCTGCTGCACATCCACCTGCATACACAGCTCGCTAGCGGCGAACCGCTTCTGAAAAACTACAGGATACCCTGGGAGGACGCCGTGCTGGCGCGAGCGCAGCATCATCCCACGCATGCCATTCGCGTTCTCGATCCCGCTTGCGAAGCGCTTCTGTCAGTAGTGCGGACCTGTCTCGAGCTTCAGCCAATAGATCCCATCGCGGCTCGTTCACGGCGGGAGAAGGCACAACGATTTGAACTCGATCGACGATCCCTGGTGCGGCTCGTCGATCGCAACGAACTTCACCAAACCGCGGCCGTTCTTTGTGGCACCGAGCTTTCCAGCGAGCTGGCGGACGCAGCCTTCGACGACGAGCGCCTTGAGGATCGGTCCCCCCTGCGACGGAAAGTGAAGGCTTACCTCGCGCCCTATCGCAGCTACAACATGATCGAGGCTCGCCTCCGCGCAGTCGGCCGAGCGGCCATATGGGCTTTCGGTCACGCCAATGGATCGCTTCTTTATCTGCCGCGACCGTGGAATCGACGCGCGCCGGGCGGCGGCTCCGTCATTGCAGTCATCGGAGTCGATGGAAGCGGAAAGTCGACGGTGATGAAGGCAATGCAGACTTGGCTGCGTCCCCAGGTCGATGTCGTGCCGATCTATTTCGGCACGGGCGACGGTAGACCCTCAATCCTCCTCCGGCCCCTGAAGTGGATCGCGCCCATCGCCTCCCGCCTGATGAAGCACAAGCCGCCCGGATCTTCACACGGAAACATTTCCGATCGCCGCCACGGACCGTGGTACAGTCTATTGCTGACCGGGTGGGCTCTCGCAGTGGCCCAAGACAAGCGCAAGAAGCTCGTCCAGGCACGGCGCGCTGCCAACCGCGGGCTTGTCGTCATCGCCGATCGGTATCCACAAAGCGAGATTCCGGCATTCAACGACGGGCCGCTGCTGACCCGGCTGATTGGTGTTCCGGCTCCTGTTCGGCGGCTGGAAGCGCGCGTCTATGATTTGGCGCATCGAATGCCGCCCAACCTGGTCATCAGGCTCAAGGTGACACCCGAGACTGCCGCAAAGCGAGAGCCTGATATGAATCCGGCGGTCATTCGCCAACGCGTTCTGGAACTGGACCAGCTCAAATTCCCGGGTAGCCGCATTGTCGATGTCGATGCCGAACTTCCGCTCGCGGACGTAATTCAGACAGTTAAGTGCGAAATCTGGCGCCAACTGTAGGGGATCTCTGATGATCGTCGAGTTCTATGGCCCCCCGGGGGCCGGGAAGACGACGTTGGCACACCTACTCCTGGCGGCTTTGCGGGCCCGCGGCCATTGCACGGATCTGCGCTTGAGTGCCAGGCCCGCAGAAGCCTTCGGCGACCAGGGGGATGCGCCTGTGGCGTGCATCCGGGCCGCCGCGTCTCGTTTCGGTCGACCTGCGGCGGAATTCACGCAGCTCATGCGCGGCGCGTTCATCGGAGATTTGCGCATCTCGGCCTCGCTTCTTGGGATAATGCGGCCGAATAGCGTGATATGGTCGGTTCGGCTCGCCCAGTACCTGATGCGCCTGTCACATCACTGGCGCCAGGCGTCCCGCTCGCCTCGCATAGTCGTGTTTGATCAGGCCTTCGTGCAGGCGGTGTGTTCCCTGACTTTGCTCGCCAGTCGCTCGGATGATGCGCGAATTGCGAGCGCGTTAACCGCCGTGCCGCAATCGGATGTCCTCGTGCGCATTATCGCTCCTGAAGATGTTCTGAGAGAACGGCTGCGCAAGCGCGAACTCCGCCAAGGTCTGATCGAACGTCATCTCGAGCTGAGCCTGGTAGCCAATCTCGAAGCGATACAGATTACGGACAGGATCGATCAAATCCTCAAACAGCACGATCGACGCTTGATTTTGGCGTGCTCCGACAACGAAGCGACAATCCGCCATTGCATCACGGAGATAGAAAGCAGGATTGAAGCGATGACCGTCGCGCCTGCGGCTGACCTGGAGCTGAAGGTCCCGACCTGACGGCATGATTCGCAAGCGTACCCTGGCCATCCCGAAGGCTGGACAACGATGCCCGGCTCACGTCTACTATTCGCACACTGCGCACCGGCACCCTGGTGGAAGGTCTCGTGAAGGAAAGCCGCACAGCAGCCGTCGCGAGATCTATGGCTCGGGTCATCCGGCGGCTAATGCAGTCGTTGTCTGGCGTGGGGCTGGTACTGGGAGCCCTGCTTTTCGCGGCAGCGCTCACGCCGACGCTCGTGCCGCGGAGCTATCTCACTCAAGGCGCCCTCGCCGGGGCCTGCTTTGCCGTCGGCTATGCCGGCGGAGTGCTCTGGCGCTGGCTATGGCACTACCTCGAGCTGCCCGAGCCCTCGCCGCGCGTGCGGTCCCTCGCCAATACGTTGGTTGCGGTCGCCTGCCTTGTCGTGGTCATCCTGTTTCTCTGGCGAGCGGCGGAATGGCAGAATTCCATCCGCGCCGTCATGAAAATGGAGCCGGTCGAAACCGCCCGCCCTTTCAAGACCAGCGCAATCGCACTGGTCACCTTCCTCGCGCTGCTGGGACTGGCGCGGCTGTTCAAGCTCGTCACTTTTTTCCTGTCCGCGCAGATCCGGCGCTTCATTCCGCGAAAGCTTGCCAATGTCATCGGCGTGCTCGTGGCAGCCCTGCTGTTCTGGTCGATCGCGAACAATTTCCTGATCCGCACCGCGTTTAGCGCGCTGGATTCTTCCTTCCGCGAATTTGATGCTTTGTTTGAACCTGAGCGGCAGCAGCCTGCCGGGCCTGGAAAAACCGGAAGCACGGCATCCCTGGTGAGATGGAAAGAACTCGGCCGGACCGGCCGCAGATTCGTGGCATCCGGACCGACCGCTGCAGAGATCAGCACGCTTTCCGGACGACCCGCCCGGGATCCCGTTCGGGTGTATGTGGGCCTCCGCGGTGCCGATACGCCGCGCGGGCGCGCGAGGCTGGCGCTGGACGAGCTCAAGCGCCAGGGCGGCTTTGAGCGCTCGAGCCTCATCGTGATTACGCCGACCGGCACCGGCTGGATCGACCCCGCGGCAATGGATTCGGTCGAATATCTCCTTGATGGCGACGTCGCCAGCGTCGCGACGCAATATTCCTATCTCAACAGCCCGTTGTCGCTGTTGTTTCAGCCCGAATACGGCGCGGAGGCCGCCCGAGCCCTTTTCGCAGAGATCTACGGCTATTGGATCACGCTACCAAGAAACACCCGCCCCAAACTATACTTGCACGGCCTGAGCCTCGGCGCCTTGAACTCGGCGAGATCGGCGGAGCTGTTCGAGACGATCGGTGATCCAATCGCCGGAGCCGTGTGGAGCGGACCACCATTCGCAAGCCGCATCTGGCGCTCGATCACCGAGAACCGCAACCAGGGCTCTCCGGCCTGGCTGCCGCAATTTCGCGACGGCCGCTTCGTTCGCTTCATGAACCAAAATGGGCCGACAGTATCAGCTGATGCGCCCTGGGGGCCGATGCGAATCGTCTATCTGCAATACGCGAGTGACGCGATCACCTTTTTCGACCACCGCGATGCATACCGGCCTCCAGCCTGGATGAGCGCGCCGCGCGGCCCCGACGTTTCACCTGATCTGCAGTGGTATCCCGTCGTCACGATGCTGCAGCTTGCCCTCGACATGGCCGTCGCGAACGGCACGCCGATGGGTTATGGCCACGTTTACGCACCGGAGCACTATGTCGCTGCCTGGGTTGCCGTAACCGGTGTCCGCCACTGGTCTCCCGACGCGCTCGCGAAGCTCAAGGAGCATCTTGGGAGCGCCGCGTGGAAGGCGGCCACCGGCGCCAACACCGGCGGCGACAATCCCTACGCCGACCGGGGAGGATAAAGCGGATCCGCCGCGATCGTTTCCCCGAAACCCTCAAGCGGCTGTGCCATCGATCGAGCGGCGTATCACCCGCTGCACTTCCGAGTTCGACAGGAACAGATCGTGGTTGATGACGCCCCAACCTGCCGCGGACGCATCGATCACGCGCACCCCGAGCCGCTCGATGGCGACCTTCTCGGCGGCGCCGACCCGCGTCATTCCACCGGCGATGCGTGCCGATAGCGCCAATGCGCGATCGTTTGTAGCGGCGATCACGGTGATCTTGCCCGCGAGCGGGCCGATGCGGGTGATCGCGGACGAGAACACGTCCATATCGATGTCAGGTGCGGCAAACACGATCGCGCCGATCCTGCCTGTCACGGTGTCAGCATATCGCGCATAGAGCTGACGCAGGCTTTCCAGCGTCAGCATGGTACCCATGCTGTGTGCGACGATGTGGACGCGGCCGGCACCCGGAGCCGAGACGATGGAAGAGAGCACGCGTTCGAAGTCGTCGCGGGACCACATCGCGCTTTCGCGGTCATAGGCGTAGTCGAAAAATCCCGCCTTGGAGGGCCAAGAGAACACCATTGTCCTGCCGCGGAACCTGATTCCATCCGAGAGGTGCGCGGCATCAAGTGCCGCTGTCTCGAAAGTTTGCTTGAAACCGTGCACGTAGATCAGCACATCCGGCCCGCCGCCAGTCTGCTCAAGTAGCTGACTGATATCGCCCGGCACAGGCTCGACAACATCGAGGCGCCAATCGCCAATTCCGACGGAGGCCAGCGACAGCCGGCCCTCATCGGGCGGGACCAGCTTCGCCCGCGCGACGGTCATGGCAGAAGCGCGCTCCGGCCCGAACCACGGTTTCGCTCGCCCGCCGTTCGCCCGCTTACGTGTTGTTGTGACGAGCAACGTGGGATCGGCTGAGAGCGATGATGCATCAAAGCGAGCGCCCTCCGTGCCCAAGCCGGCGCACCCGCCAAGCGCGAACGCGCCGGCCAGGGATGAAAGCCCGCCTAGCAGCGCGCGGCGGGACACAAGGAGCTTTTCTTGCAAATGGGGGATGATCACACAGAGCCTTTGGAACACTGCCCGCGATAGGACCAGCTCGTGTGCTTCCACTGATGGATAATGGCGGCGAGAAATAGGCGAGATCTCCGCAGTGACGCAAAATCGCAGCCCGTCGCGGATTCACCGAGCGGAACCTGCCGCAGGTTCCCTTCGCTCAGGTGATGGCAAAGCGCCAGTGCCCTTAATTTGCCAGCCGTGACGCGTCAGCTTCAGCAGCGTTCGCCATGTTAGAGACGAAGCCTCCAGCAAGTTCAAGGAAGATGCAGAAAGCTATTTGTGCTCCATCTGCCACGCACCGTCCCAATTCGGCGGCAGGTCGGCTGCGAGTTGATCGATGCGCGCGAGCAGCGCCAGCGAGGGCCCGTCGCCGGGTGAAATCTCCAGCGCCGAATTGAACGCCACCCTCGCCTCGTCCCATCGCGCGGCGCGGTAGGCGGCGAGCGCCTCGGCGTAGCGGGTGCGGAGTTGTCGCTGTTGCGGAGTCAACTCGCCGCTGCGCGACATGATTTCGAAGATCGTCTGCGGCACGCTCTGGCCGACCACGGTAAGGCGGTCGATCTCGCGCAGCTCGAAGGTGGCGCCGAGCGCAGATGCGGTGCCTTCCGCGATCAGGACGCGCGTGCCGTAGATCTTGTTCGCGCTCTCCAGCCGCGAAGCGAGGTTCACCGCATCGCCCATCACCGTGAAGCTCATCATGAATTCCGAGCCGATGCTGCCGGTGAGCACCTCGCCGGTGGCAATGCCGATGCGAATATCACATTCGACGGGAATTGTGCGTATGCCAAGCAGCTCCGGCAGTTGCCGGCGCAATGAGGGTACGCGCTCGGCCATGTCCGCGGCGGCGGCGCAGGCAAGGTGCGTCTGGTCGGCCTCATCGATGAAGGGCGGACCCCAATAGGCCATGATGGCGTCGCCTATATACTTGTCGATGATGCCGCGGTGGGCGCGTATCGGCTCCGACATCGTCGAGAGATAGCAATTGACGACCTTGACGAGCCCCTGCGGCGTCATGCCTTCGCTCATCGCGGTGAAACCCTTCATGTCGCAAAACAGGATGGTCATTACCCGGCGCTGCCCCTGCGTGAGCGCGACCTCAGGCCCTTCAAGCAGCCCCTCGACCACCTTGGGGTCGATATAGCGGCCGAAGGTTTCGCGGATACGCTCGTTGCGGCGCAGTTGCTCGACCATGCGGTTGAAGGCGGCGGAGAGCTGTCCGATCTCATCCTGCGTGGAGATGGTGATGGAGCGATCGAGGCGGCCGGCCTCGACCTCGCGCGTGCCCTGCAAAAGCTGGCGCACGGGACGGGTGATGCCGCTGGCGACCAGCACCGAGAAAATCCAGCCGACCGCGGCGGCGAGCGCGGTGACGATCGCCGAGACAATGATCGCCTTGCGCTGGTTGCCCATCACGGCCGAGGTGGCGGCGAAGACCTGCGAGAGCATGTCGGCGCGAATGGCCTCGATCTTTCCGACGAACTCGTCGCGCAACTCGTCGACACGAACGAGGATAGTGCGCGCCTCCTCGAACCGGCCGGCGTCGAGCGCTTTCATCAGTTTGGCGTCTTCGGCGGCAAGCTCGCGGCGCAGGTCGCTGACAGCGATCTCGATTCTGGTCTCGATCCGCGCCAGCGCCGCGGTATCAGACGCCGTCGAGTGGTCGTTGATGAGCTCGTTGATCAGTTTTCGCGCGGCGGCGGTTTCTCTCTCGACTTCACCGTCCTTGGCGAGGAACGTTTCCAGCCGCGCCTTGTAAGCCTCTTCATCGGGCGGCACCTGCATCTTGGCGATCACCATGCGCCGCAACGCAAGCGCGCGCTCCAGCGAGCGGATATCGGCCCGTGCCAGATCGCCGTAGGCGGGAATGTAGCGGTTGGTCAGTTCGTCAAGCAGCCGGCCGACCTGCGCTGACATGAACATCGAAAGCGCGGAGGTGATCACCATCAGAACGATGAGGCCAAGCGCCACGCCGACGATCTTGCGCCGGATCGACTGGCTGAACAGCGAGAATGATTTGACGACCTCGCGAACTGATCGCGGTGAAGCCGGCGAAGCGGAAACTGCCTGGTTCAATTTGCTAGCCCTAGGCCCCAATGGGAACCCGCCAGCATTACGCCGGGCGCCGATCCCGATCAACGGGGGACCGCGCGCCGCTACCGCGGATCGTCGCGCCGCGGTTCGCGCCGGTCAGTCGCCAGACCAGGGATAGCCCAGCCCGTAACCGAGCCCGACGCGGCCGACGCCGCCTCCCCGGCCGCGTCCGCGCCATCCTCTCTTGAGCTTAACCACTGTTCAGGCCGCCGCCATCTGCAGCCTGTGCTGCCTTGCGTCCAAATGGGAGAGCCGGCCTAGCGCAGACCCAGCAAAGAGCGGCGATATCCGCTGCTGCGCGCCTCCTCGCGGCACACGAAGCTGCCATTGAACCCGCGGCCGTACAGCTTTTGGCTTTTGGCGTAGTAGATGCCTTTGGCAAAATCGAGCCACACCACGACGTCGGCGGGGCAATAGCGCTGCGCCTGCGCCTGGCTTCGGAACGGCGTCAGCGGAATTGCGGATGCGCCGCCGGCGCCGACGAGCATGAGCAACAGGGCGAGCGACAGTGTTCTGCATGTGGGCGGGATGCGCATGGATGATCCGAGATCAGCAGAGCAGGTTCTTCAGCTTGCTCACTGCGCTGTCGGGCGTGGTGAGTACCGGCCGGCCGGTGGCCTGCGCCACCAGTTCGGCGGCCGGAGCCATGCTGTATTGTGCCAGCGCGATGACGTCACAATCGCGCAAATCCTTTGAGGCCTCCACCACCAGCCGATCATGCCCGGCGCGGTCGCCGCGGTCGAGCGTGCCCAGAGCGCCTTCGGCGAGTTTCGGTATGAGTTCGACTGAGGCCGGGAATTCGGATGGCATCGAGGCCAGCGTCGGGGCAAAGGTCGAGAGCAGCCCGATCCGGCGGGCTTGTGCTGCGGCCTGCTCGATCATCGCCTCATTGGGCTTGAGTACCGGCATCGGCGCGTGCG
>JAEZEU010000134.1 GCA_023432885.1 Pseudomonadota bacterium
TTTCTGCCATGTTCGCGCCCACACAGGATACGGGACAGCCGATCGCCCCCAGCGGTCGGGGGCGCGTAAGGGACAGCGATGGCAAAGCCGGTTGTGATTGTAGTGGGTGCGGACAAGGGCGGGGTCGGCAAGACCACGATTTCGCGGACGCTTCTGGATTATTTCAGCGCCAACAACGTGCCGACCCGGGCGTTCGATACCGAAAGCCCGCGCGGTACGCTGAAGCGCTTCCACCCCGAGATCACCGAAATCGTCGACATGACGACGACTTCGGACCAGATGAAGATTTTCGATACGCTCAGCGCCGGTCCCTCGGTGACCGTGATCGACGTCCGCGCCGGCCTGTTGTCGCCCGCGCTGGCCTCGCTGCGCGACATCGGCTTCCTCGATGCGGCGAAGTCCGGCCAGATCACCTTTGCCGTGTTCCACATCCTCGGCCCCTCGATCGCCTCGCTGGACGAGATCGCGGAGACGGCGAGTTTCATGACCGGCGCGAAGTACTTCCTGGTCAAGAACTTCATCAACGACACCCAGTTTTTCCAGTGGGACCAGGCCACCTACAACTCCTATTTCCACCGCATCAAAGATGCAACCGACCTCACCATCCCCAAGCTGAACGAAATGGCTTACGAGCAGGTCGAGGTCGCCTCGGTGCCGTTCCTGAAATTCGTCGCCAACAAGGGCCCGAAAGACGAGGCCGCCAACTATTCCTTCGTGCTGCGCGGCTATGTCCGGCATTGGCTCGCCAATGTCTGGAGCGAGTTCGACCGCATCAAGCTGACCGACCTGGTCGGCGCCTCCGCCGGCAAGTCCGCACGCGCCGGCGGGGAAAAATAATCCGCTACTCGCGGATTGGGCTGGATCGGGCGCAGATTTCGCCCGATATAGCGCCTCATGCACGTGACGCCCGTCTACATCATCTGCTCGCCCCGCCCGCAGGTCGGCAAGACGCTGCTGGCGCGGCTGCTCAGCGAATTCCTGCTGCTCAAGAACGGCAACGTGGTCTCCTTCGACATCAACCTGAAGGAGCCGTCGCTGCTGGAATATCTGCCGCGCATCACCGAGACGGCCGACGTCATCGACACCTACGGCAAGATGCTGCTGATGGACCGGCTGATCATCAACGACAGCCTCGCCAAGGTGATCGATCTGGGCTTTCACGCCTTCGACGAATTCTTCAAGATGGTCGAGGAGATCGGCTTCACCAAGGAAGCAGCCCGCCGCGGCGTCGCCCCGGTTATCCTGTTCATGGCCGATACCGACCGCATGTCCGCGCGCGCCCACGAGACACTGCGCGCGCAGATTCCGCCGCGCGCGCTGGTCACGGTCGACAACGAGTTCGTGCTGCGCGGCGAGTTGCCGGACGCCATGGGCGGCGGCCGCCTGCTGCGGCTTTCGGCGCTGCCGCCGTTCCTGAAGACCTATATCGACCGGCTGAATTTTTCCTTCACCGACTACTTGCGGCAGGAGAAGGACTCTTCCACCGAGCTGCACCAGTGGATCCGGCGGAACTATCTCAGTTTCCGTGATCTGGAACTCAAGCTTACCTTGCAGCGCTGAGAAGATCGGAGGGTCGGCCCATCCAGCCTGCGCAGCAAGCTGCGGCCGACATGTCTTAGTCTCCCGCCTCGCGGGGCGTCGTGCCGCCGGCGCTGTTCGGCCACACCCAGTCGCGGATTTGCGGCATGTCTTCACCGCGTTCGCGCACGTAGCGCGAATGCTCGATCAACGCATCGCGAAATTGCTGCTTGACGTGGGCGGACCTGGTGGCGAGCCCCGGCACGCGTTCGATGGCTTCGATCGCGAGATGAAATCGATCGAGCTGGTTCAATACCGTCATATCGAAGGGCGTGGTGGTCGTGCCTTCTTCCGAATAGCCGCGCACATGCATGCCGACGTGATTGGTTCGCGCGTAGGTCAGGCGATGGATGAGGTAGGGATAGCCATGGTAGGCGAAGATCACCGGCTTGTCGCGGGTGAAAAGGCTGTCGAAATCGCGGTCCGAGAGGCCATGCGGATGCTGATCCTTCGGCTGCAGCGTCATCAGATCGACCACGTTGATCACGCGGATCTTCAATTCCGGAAGTGACGTGCGCAGCAGGTCAACCGCTGCCAGCGTCTCCAGCGTCGGAACATCGCCGGCGCAGGCCATCACCACGTCGGGCTCGGCACCGTGCGATTCCGTCCCGGCCCACTTCCAGATGCCAATGCCGGCTTCGCAATGGGTGATAGCCTCCGGCATCGACAGCCATTGCGGAGACGGCTGCTTGCCCGCGACGATCACATTGATGCGGTCATAGGTGCGCAGGCAATGGTCTGCGACCCACAGCAGCGTATTTGCGTCCGGTGGCAGGTAGACGCGGACGATATCGGCCTTCTTGTTGGTGACGAGATCGATAAAGCCGGGGTCCTGGTGACTGAAGCCATTGTGATCCTGACGCCAGACGTGCGACGTCAGCAGATAATTGAGCGAAGCGATCGGGCGCCGCCACGGCAATGCGCGCGAGACCTTCAGCCACTTGGCATGCTGGTTGAACATCGAGTCAACGATGTGAATGAAGGCCTCATAGCAGGAGAACAGGCCGTGGCGGCCGGTGAGCAGATAGCCTTCGAGCCAGCCCTGGCATAGATGCTCGCTCAACACCTCCATGACCCGCCCCTCGTGGGCGAGGTGGACGTCATAGGGCTCGATCTTCTCCATCCAGACGCGATCGGTCGCCGCGAACACCGCATCCAGCCGGTTGGACGCGGTCTCGTCAGGTCCCATGACGCGGAAATTGCGCGCGTCCGCATTGAGTTTCACGACGTCCCGCAGGAGTTTCCCCAGCTCACGTGTGGCTTCGGCCACAACGCTGCCGGGATCGGGGACGTCGACGGCATATGAGCCGAAATCCGGCAGCTTGAGCTCGCGCTTGAGCAGGCCGCCATTGGCATGAGGATTCGCGCCCATGCGGCGGTTGCCCGTGGGCGCGAGCCCCTGTAATTCAGCCATCAGCCGGCCGTTCGCATCGAACAGCTTTTCAGGCTCATAGCTTCTCATCCACTGTTCAAGCAGCTTCAAATGATCGGGATTGCCGCGAGGATTGGCGATCGGCACCTGGTGCGCGCGCCAAAACCCTTCGACTTTCAGCCCGTCGACCTCCTTGGGTCCTGTCCAGCCCTTCGGACTGCGCAGCACGATCATCGGCCATTTTGGGCGATGGAAGGCGGCCGTTTGTTTGCGCGCGGCCTCCTGGATCGAGCGAATGCTCGCGAGCGCGACCGACAGCGCATCGGCCATCAACGGATGCATCGCACGCGGATCGTCACCTTCGACGAACAGCGGCTCAAAACCGTAACCGATGAAGAGATTTCGGATCTCGTCATCGCTCATCCGCCCCAGCACGGTGGGATTGGCGATCTTGTAGCCGTTGAGGTGCAGGATCGGCAGGACCGCGCCGTCGTGCATCGGATTCAGGAATTTGTTGCCATGCCATGATGCCGCAAGCGGGCCTGTTTCCGCCTCGCCATCCCCCACCACGCAAGCGACGATCAGGTCGGGATTGTCGAACGCCGCACCGTAAGCATGCACCAATGCGTAACCGAGCTCGCCGCCCTCATGGATCGAGCCCGGCGTCTCCGGCGCCGCATGGCTTGGAATGCCGCCGGGAAAGGAGAACTGGCGAAACAGCTTCTGCATGCCGTCCGCGTCCCGCGTCACATTCGGGTACACTTCCGTATAGGTGCCCTCGAGATAGGTGTTGGCGACCATGGCGGGGCCGCCATGGCCGGGGCCGCAGATGTAGATGACGTTGAGATCGGAAATGCGGATTGCGCGATTGAGGTGGGCATAGATGAAGTTCAGCCCGGGCGTGGTTCCCCAATGGCCGAGCAGCCGCGGCTTGATATGCTCGGGTTTGAGCGACGCCTTGAGCAGCGGATTATCGAGCAGATAGATCTGGCCGACGGAGAGATAGTTGGCAGCGCGCCAGTAACGATCGAGAAGTTCCAGCTCGTCAAGGCGCGGTGGTTCGCTTGGAGTTGTCATCGATCAGGTTGCCGGCGCCGGGTTCGTTTACTTCAACGGGCGCCCAGGACTCATGTTCCTGGTATTGGGTGCTTCAAACAACCCGCCGGCCGGCAACGTAGCCGGAATCTCCAGAGAACGGGCGCGGAAAGCACGTCGCGACGGCGATATTTTTTATGTCCAGGGCGAGGTCATCGGAGTTCCTGCGCCTTTCATTGAAGCCGGGGAACCTTTCCGGACCGGGACAGTCGAACCGGGGATGGCTGGTCAGCCTTCGGTGGCCCCTTGGAGGAATTCTCGATGACTCAACACCTGCGTACCCTGGAACGGGTCGCTCATGCGCGCGTGGCCGACAAGCCCAGCCTGGAGGAGGTCAAGGACGCCGTCCGGACCATGATTCGCTGGGCCGGCGACGATCCGGACCGCGATGGCCTGCGCGATACGCCGGATCGTGTCGCGCGCTCATATGCGGAATTCTTCACCGGTTACGCGCAGGACCCGACCGAGATCCTGCAGAAGACCTTTGAAGAAACGGAGGGTTATGACGAAATGATCGTGCTGCGCGGCGTACGGTTCGAGAGCCACTGCGAGCATCACATCGCGCCGATCATCGGCCGGGCCTGGGTCGCCTACATCCCCCGAGGCCGCGTCGTCGGCATCAGCAAACTCGCGCGCGTGGTGGACATCTACGCCAAGCGTCTGCAGATTCAGGAGAAGATGACCGCGCAAATCGCCAACAGCATTGAAGACGCCTTGAGGCCACAAGGCGTCGGCGTCATCATCAAGGCCACGCATCACTGCATGACCACGCGCGGGGTGCACAAGACGGATACGGATCTGGTCACCAGCCGCATGCTCGGGGTCTTCCGCGAGAACGCGCTGACGCGACAGGAACTGCTGGGCCTGGCGTCAGCCGACGGCTGCTGAGCGGCGGCGGCGCTGCGCGGGTCCTCGAACGCCAAACGGGCTGAATGCCTGCGCCGGGACACCAACTCTCAATGCCCTTCGAACGAGATCAGCGTGCGCACCGGCACGTCCATCTTGCGCAGCTTGTCCGCGCCGCCAAGGTCGGGCAGGTCGATGATGAAGCAGGCCGCCATGACGTTGGCGCCAATCTGGCGCAGCAGCTTTACCGCCCCCTCCGCGGTGCCGCCGGTGGCGATGAGGTCGTCGACCAGGATGACGCGCTCGCCGGGATGCACCGCGTCGGCATGCATTTCCATCTCGTCGATGCCGTATTCGAGGGAATAAGCGATGCGCAC
>JAEZEU010000153.1 GCA_023432885.1 Pseudomonadota bacterium
CAGGCGAGGAATTTCACGCGACGGTCTGGATGCGCACCAGGCGGTTGGTCCCGGACTCGCCGCCCCAGACCTCGCCGGGCTTGCCGGCAAGCTGCCGCACATTGGCGCCGGACATGTCGCTCGGGAAGGAGTCGAATTTCTCGGTGACGGGATCGAAGCGCACGATGGCATTGGCGCCGAAATCCGTCAGCCAGACCTTGTCCTTCTCGTCAACATAGACGGCGTAGGTGCGGGGGCCTGTGCCCGGCAGCTTCCAGGCCTTCCACGAATTCTCGGCGGGATCGTGCACCGACACGTTGCCGCTGTTCCATTCGCTGACCCAGATGCGGCCCTTCGAATCCGACCACACCCGCCGCGCGCCCTGGTTCGGCGTCGGCGGCTCGACCACGGTGGCATTGCCGGTGGCGGGATCGATCTTCGCAATGTGGTTGCCGGCAAGCGAGGCGTACCAGATGTCGCCCTTCGGCGTGATGGTGATGCCGTAGGTGCCGCGGCCGCGCGGCGATTTGAACACGCTCATGTCGCCCGATTTGGGATCGAGCCGGCCGTAGATGCCGGACTGGCCGGTGAACCAGTAGATGCCGTTCTTGTCGAAGATAGCGGTGTTGAGATTGGCGTAGGATTCCGTCTCGGGCAGACGGAACAAACGCACCTTGTGATCGGCGGGGTCGACGCGCGCGATCGCGTTCTGCCCCCCTTCGGTGATCCAGGGCGCACCGTCAGGCCCGATGATGACGCCATGGGGCGCTGCACCCTTGCCGAGATCGATCTGCTTGAACGAGCCGTCCCTGGGGTCGAGTCGTCCCAGCGTGCCGTTGCGCTGGCCGCAGTACCAGATGGTACCATCGGGTGCGGCCGCGGTATCCCGCGAGCCGGAGCCGGGGGCCACCGGAAAGTATTTCACCCGGAAGGGGCTTTCCTGCGCATGCGATCGGCGCAACAGCAGCGGTGCGGCCAGGAAGGCGGCGGCAGAAGTAATGAGAAACTTGCGGCGATTCATGGCGTTAGCCCGGCTTCTGAATGGGAATATTTCGACGCTTGGATCAACCTGTGAAGAACATAACCTTACCACAGAAAAGCATCGCGCGCAGGCCATGCCGAGAGCGTTCACATTTGCCTGCTCCCCGTGTATGACCCCGCCAAATCCAGTCACATCCCAGCTTTGAGGACGAAGACATGACCGCCATTGTTGACATCATCGGCCGCGAAATCCTGGACAGCCGCGGCAATCCTACGGTCGAAGTCGACGTCGTTCTCGAAGACGGCTCGGTCGGACGCGCCGCCGTGCCGTCGGGCGCCTCCACCGGTGCGCATGAAGCCGTGGAACTGCGCGACGGCGACAAAGGACGCTATCTCGGCAAGGGCGTGCAGCAGGCGGTCGCCGCCGTGAACGGCGAAATCTTCGAAGCGCTGGCCGATCACTCCGTCGAAGACCAGGTGCAGATCGACGACATCATGATCGCGCTCGACGGGACCCCGAACAAGAAGCGGCTCGGGGCCAACGCCATTCTGGGCGTCTCGCTCGCCTGCGCCAAGGCGGCGGCGGAATCGCTCGGCATGCCGCTCTATCGTTATGTTGGCGGCACCGCGGCGCGCACCTTGCCGGTCCCGATGATGAACATCGTCAATGGCGGCGTGCATGCGGACAATCCCATCGACTTCCAGGAATTCATGATCATGCCGGTCGGCGCGACCAGCTTTGCGGAAGCGCTGCGCTGCGGCTCGGAGATATTCCATACCTTGCGCGGCGAATTGAAGAAGGCCGGCCACAACACCAATGTCGGCGATGAGGGCGGCTTCGCGCCGAACCTGCCGTCGGCCGATGCCGCGCTCGACTTCGTCATGAACGCGATCAACAAGGCCGGCTATAGGGCAGGTGAGGACGTCATGCTGGCGCTGGATTGCGCCTCGACCGAGTTCTTCAAAGACGGCAATTACGTCTATGGCGGCGAGAACAAGACCCGCTCGCGCTCGGAACAGGCAAAGTATCTGGCCGACCTCGTCGCGCGCTATCCCATCGTCTCCATCGAGGACGGCATGTCGGAAGACGACATGGACGGCTGGAAGGAACTGACCGATCTGATCGGCAAGAAGTGCCAGCTCGTCGGCGACGATCTTTTCGTGACCAACGTCAACCGTCTCGCCGAGGGCATCAAGGCCGGCCGCGGCAACTCGATCCTGGTCAAGGTCAACCAGATCGGCACGCTCACCGAAACGCTCGCCGCGGTCGAGATGGCGTTCAAGGCCGGCTACACCGCCGTGATGTCGCACCGCTCCGGCGAGACGGAAGATGCCACCATCGCCGATCTCGCGGTCGCCACCAATTGCGGGCAGATCAAGACGGGCTCGCTCGCGCGCTCCGACCGCACGGCCAAATACAACCAGCTCCTGCGCATCGAGCAGCAGCTCGGCAAGCAGGCGAAATACGCAGGGAAGGGCGCGCTGAAGGCGCTGGCGTAGCGAACGCCCCGAGAACGGTCGCGGTTGGTCGTTCGGGATCAGAACGATCTGCTCTCGTTCAGCGCGCGTCCCCGAGGGCGCGCGCGGAACTACTCATCTGTGTTATGGTTGTTGCCGGAACATAGAGGGGAGCAAAACGATGACCCGTCCTGGTGTTCAATTCGGATTCTGCCTGGTCATGCTGTTCGGGTTTCTGGATCCACTCACTGCCCCATTCACCCAATCCTGTGGGCCAGGCTGCCACCCGACGCCAAGCGGCGCCTGCGTTCGCGACGGCTGGCAACAGGCGCTGCACGTGAGGAACGAATGCCCTGCGTTCACGGCTCCCCGGCCGCCATGCGGCCGCTATTATCGGTGGGACCGGCGGATGCGGGCGTGCTTCCCGAACTGACGCGCCTCAAGCGAAGACCGGCCGGCGCCTAGATCGTCCGTCCCTTCGAGGACTTGGCGACGTGCGGCTTTTTCGCTCCTGCGGACTTGTGGTGCGCCTGCTTGTCGCGCTTCCTCACATCCGAGCCCGCCGCCTTCGACTTCGTGCCGGAGCCCGCGGTGTTGGACTTCCTATCGGTACTCGCTGCCTTGGACTTCGTATCGGCGCTCGCGGTCTTCGACTGAACGTCGGCGCTTGCGAGCTTCGTGCCGCCGCGGCGGGAGACATATTCCGGG
Source organism: Pseudomonadota bacterium (assembly GCA_023432885.1). Lineage (GTDB taxonomy): Bacteria > Pseudomonadota > Alphaproteobacteria > Rhizobiales > Xanthobacteraceae > Bradyrhizobium. Next base: position 3,127 of record JAEZEU010000153.1, read on the forward strand.
CCGTTGATGGGTCCGACATGCGGCGGATCGTGATCGAGATAGGGGCGCCCGATTCCGAACTCCGCGCCGTTGGCATCGACCCATTTCCATAGCGCTTCAGTCGAAACCCAGCGCTGCGCCCGCGTCGCACCCTTGGTGCTGACGATATCGGCCGCAAGTCCGCGGCCATAGCCGCCACGGGAGCTGCCGCCGTGATACGACCGGTCGCTCGCAGCTTTCAGGCCGCTTGCGATGGATTGCCGATAGTCGTCGCGGAACGCACTCGTGATGCCGGGGGACAGTCCGGCCTTCTCTGCGGCATACAGCATATGGAAGAGCTTCAGCTTGAAGTTCTTTTCCATGCCGCCGATCACGTAATCGATCATCGACATGCGGGCCCGCTCGGCAGCCTTCGGGTCCTTCCAGGTGAAATCGTTGTCGACGAGCCGGGTGAAGGTTCTGGTGACCTTTACCAGCTTGCCCTTCTTGTTCCGGACCGAGACCTTGCGCTGCTCGCGCTCCTTGATGGTGTCGAGCTTGGGCGTCCGCTCGTAGAGCGCCCACAGGAACTGGTCGATACAGGATTCGGCAACGAGGCATTCGCCGTCGATCTGGAGCCGGTTCGCAGCAGTCGCGGCATCCTGCGGCAAATCATCGGCAGGCGCGACGGTCGCAGGCGCGATGGCCGCCTGTATGCTTGTCGCTTGCTGCGCAAGCACCTCCGATGGATCGGTCAGCGCAGCCACCACGGTGGCGTGCTGGTGGTCTTTTGGCTGCGTGTCCTTGGTCGTTGGGTCGACGGCGACCTGCGCCAGGAATTCGGTGGCGGTTGCCAGGTCGGCGCTGTTGATGATGGGGGCGCCAGTGGCGCTGGCGATGACCGGATTTTCCGTGACAGCGGCTTTCGGCGTGGCCGCCACCACGGCATTCGCTGCCAGTGATGGCGTGACACGGTCGACGATGCGTTGCGCGCCGCCGTGGCCGCCCAGGCCGATCGAGGCAAACAACAGGGCAAGCCCGCCGCCGAAGACGAGTGTTGGCCACAGTTTAACTGCAACTCGCCGCGGGTTCATGATCATAAGCCTCCTAAAGGCTCATCTTGAGCCGGATTGCACAGCCAGCACGCGACGCGTGTCATGTTTCCGGGACAATATGGAATGGCAAAGGCGGAAAATGTGCGGGAAGCCACGTTTCAGGGAACTGTTGCCCGAACGCAACGCCATGTTG
>JAEZEU010000237.1 GCA_023432885.1 Pseudomonadota bacterium
GCGCGGCCGCTGTTGCCGACGGTTTTCACCTTGTCCTTGCCGCATTTGAAGTTGCGGGCGAATTGGTCAGCCGCCTTGCGCGCCAGTTCATTGGCGTCGGGATTGGCCTGCACATCCACATAGGCGACATGGCAGACCGGGCCCGGCGGCAACCGCGTCACCGCTAGCATCGGCTTTGCGATCGGACGATCGTCCTTGTCCCGGTCCGCATTGTCGGCGATGTGCCAGCGCTGGATGATTGCATAGGGCCTGCTGTTGGCGGCGCGCCACTCCACCGTGTTGCTGGTCGAGTTGAACGGGCCGAACCAGGTTTGCGCCGCGGGTTCCCTCGAAGCTGCGAGGCGGTTGCGTCCGACCGAGACGCTCTCGCGCAGATCATCCTCGCCGATTAGCACGATGAGGCCGTTCTTGCCGGGGCAGACCCGAATGGTGCTGTCGTCGACGCCATTATCGGCGCTCCTGACGTGGCAATCCCTCGGCGCGGTTGAGGTGTAGCTGCTGCCGATTGTTTCGGCACTGGACTGCGAAACCAGGGCAGTACTGGCCGCAAACAGCGTCAGCGTGCCGACCGCGATTGTGACATTGGACGGAATGTACTGCATTGGCGGACCTGTCATGGGAACGTCTTATTGCGTCAGACGTTCGCAATCTGGGGACGGTTCAATCGCAATGCGGGAAACAGCACCTGACAGCGAGGCGGAATCGTTCTAGAAGGGTGCCTTCGCGTCCCATCTGCATCAGCGTTTTTTCAGTCGGTCATGCCCGCCATTTCGTCGAACAAGCCGTATCGCATCGGCCGCTCCCGCACCGGGCTCGGCCTTTTCGCCACCAAGCCGATCAAGAAGGGCACCCGGATCATCCGCTATTTCGGGCCGCTCTTGGATTGCAACAAGGAAGAGGACGACGCGATCGAGAACAAGTATCTGTTCCAGTTGACCAACCGCTGGACCATCGACGGCTCGGTGCGCGAGAACATCGCCCGCTATATCAACCATTCCTGCAAGCCCAACGCCGAGTCCGACGTGCGCCCGCGCAAGCGCAAGATCTACATCCGCGCCATCAAGAACATCGAGCCGGGCGAGGAGATCAACTACGACTACGGCACCGACTATTTCAAGGAATACCTCAAGCCGATCGGCTGCCTGTGCACCGCCTGCGAGAAAAAGCGCAAGAAAAAGCGTGCCGAGGCGAGGGCTGAAAAACAGCGCCTGAAGGAGAAGGCCGAGGAGAAGGCGCGCAAGGCGGCCGAGAAGCTCGCAAAGCAGAAAGAAAAGCAGGCGCGCAAGGCCCGCGGAAATGCCGAAGAATCGCGCAAGCAGGCCGGCCGCAAGAAGCTCAACGGAACGCACCTGAATGGCCACGGTCCGCACAAGGTCCGTGCCACGAAGTCCGGCATTTCGCTACGTGCGCGGCGCGGGCAGCGCGGCGAGCAGCGGGTTTCAGCCTAGCTCAGCCGCCGGGCTTGTGCGCCGATCGCGGAAGTTTTGCATCCCCGAAATCGATGGCAGAGCGCTGGATGATCGCGCCGCGGTCATCGAGGACAAGGCGAAAACGGCGATGCTCGGAAAAGAAGGTCAGGCGATGCCGGCCCATATCTTCGCCGGTGCCGCGTTCGGAAAGGCTGGTGATCCGGCCCTCGCGCATTTGCTGGCGGAGTTCGGACGGCGATAGATCCAGCCCTTCCGCAATCACGGAAGCTTCCACCTCGATCACATCATTGCCGAGCAGAACGGGCTTCATGCCGGTCTCCTGGCGGGCGTCGCGGGATAAGCACATTCCGCAAGCGTGGTGGCGTCAAGCTCGCGCATGAAAGCCTCGCGCGCGGCTGCGAGCTTTGCCTTCAGTCGGCAGCGCGGGGTGAGCACGCAGGCGCCGCCGTCGGCAGCGAAACATTCCACGAGGCCCTGCCGCCTTTCCAGCAGGCGCACGACTTCGCCGAGCGTGATTGATTGCGGTGGGCGCGCCAGCGTGAAGCCGCCGCCGGCGCCGCGCTGGGTCGCGATGAAGCCGCCATCGGCGAGGTCGCGCACGACCTTGGCCAAGTGATTGCGGGAAATGCCGAATTCGGCGGCGATCTCGCTAGTGGCGAAGGAGCGCGTCGGCTCGCCTGCCAGCCGCATCAGGGCGCGCAGTGCAAAATCCGTAAAGCTGGTCAAACGCATGGGAGCCCTCGCGATCCGCTCTTGCAAATATTGTCTATCAGGTTAAATAGGTATTTGAAATGCATATTTTGAGGTATCGATTGAAGAGGCGATCATGGCAGATGTGGAGGCAATAGCGGCAAGCCCGGAACGGCGGGTGGAGATTACGGCGCAGATCATTGCCGAGACGGGCATCACCGAAGCGATGATCGAAACGCTCGTGCGTGCCTTCTATGCCAAGGTGAGGGCGGACGAAGTGCTCGGGCCGATATTCGAGGCGAGGATCAGGGATTGGGAGCCGCATCTGCAGCAGATGTTTGCCTTCTGGTCGTCGGTTGCGCTGATGACCGGCCGCTATCACGGCACACCGATGGTCAAGCACATCAGGCTGCCGGTCGACGCCAGCCATTTCGACCGCTGGCTCGGCCTGTTCGAGGAAACCGCGCGCGAAGTTTGCCCGCCGCAAGCGGTAGTGCATTTCATGGATCGGGCACGGCGCATTGCGTCAAGCCTTGAAATGGGCGTTGCCGGCACGCATGGCGTGATCCTCGGCAAGGGCGAGCGGTTTAGGTGGAACGAAACGGGAGCAGTGGGATGAACTATCGCAAGCCAGGTGCGAAGGCCGTCGCCGTCGAGACTGATGTCATCAAGCAAGCGGCAAGTCCGTTTGCCGGAAGCAGCTTGGTACCGATGCTGGTCGCCGGGCTCGCGCTCACTCTTGCCGGAATGGTCGCGGCGCTGGTACTGAGCTGAGAAGGGCAGGCCACTGCGAGTGCGGCGGCCGTGCCCATGTCGGCTCGCCACGGCTTACACCGTCACCGTGCTGCCGCTTTTGCGCAGGCCAATGTATTGCAGTTCCGCAAACACACCGGTGGCAATCGCCTGCGCCACCACCGCTGCCATGCCCAACAGGTTTGGCGAGACGGAGCCGGAGCCGGAGAACAGCAGCGCAATGCTGGCGAGCGTCCAGGCCGCGTTGCCGATGATCACGATCAGCACCAAGACTTTCATCATGGTTTGCCGCGAGCCGAGCCAGCCGACGAAGGCGGCATAAGCGATCAGGAACAGGCCGACTTCACGTAGAAAAACCTCGGGCAGATTGAACAGCGAGGCGAAAGCGCCCGCGCCCAAGCTGAGGCCGACTGCGCTGATACCGCTGAAGACGGCATCGGCCAGTAGGGCGCGGCGCAAGAACGATGATGGGTTGATCATTGCAGTTCTCCTTATGCTCTGGGGTGGGTACTTCTGACATTCAGGCGGTGAGATTGTGGAACCAGGTGCGCAACCGGCGGACCAGGCTGATCGGGCAGAGATTCCTGGCGGGACGCCGGCTCTCGGCGGCTGCGAGTTGCGCGTAGACGTAGACGCCGGTCGATTGCAGCAGCGGCTCGGGCATGTTGAGGGAACACGCCAGGGACCGGGACGCGATCGCGAGGATCCATACAGCGACGGCGGCTGGCTGCTGGTAGCTTTCCGGGGGCATGGTCATCTACTTTGATGCCGAAGATGACGGCCCTGCTGAGCCGTTTCGATTACCTCACGCGTAATGGAATGGGCGAAATCTGCGTGTTAGGTTTTCCACCATGAACGCACATGCATCTGCGGCGCGAGCCGAACCAGCCAGACCCATTCACATTGGCGAGCACCTGCGCGAATGGCGGCAGCGCCGTCATTTGAGCCAGCTCGAACTTGCCAGCGAAGCCGATATTTCCGCGCGGCATTTGAGTTTCGTGGAAACCGGCCGCTCGGCGCCATCGCGCGAGATGGTGCTCAAACTTGCGGAGCGACTCGACGTGCCCCTACGCGAACGCAACGTGCTGCTGGTCGCGGCCGGCTTTGCGCCGGCCTTCCCGCAACGCGCGCTCGACGATCCCGCACTGAAGTCGGCGCGTGAGGCAATCGATCTCGTCCTGAGGGCGCACGAGCCGAGCCCGGCGCTGGCCTATGACCGGCACTGGAATCTGGTATCGGCCAACCGCATGCTGGCGCCGATCCTTCAGGGTGTGCCGGAGCGGCTGCTGGCGCCACCGCTCAATATCCTCCGGCTCGCCTTTCACCCCGAGGGGCTTGCCCCGCGCACGGTTAATCTCGGCGAATGGGCGGCGCATCTGTTGGAGCGGCTGCATCGCCAGTGCGAGGCAACCGCCGATCCCGAGTTGATCAAGCTATACAACGATCTCAGGAGCTATCCGCTGCCCGCGCGCTCCGGTCCGGTGTCTGCCGACAACGTCGCGATCTCCTACAAACTTCGCCACAATGGCGATGTCTTGAGCTTCATCTCCACCACGATGGTGTTCGGCACGCCGGTCGACGTGACACTTTCGGAACTGGCGCTGGAGACGTTCTTCCCCGCGGATGAACTGACCGCGCGGCGGCTGAGAGAGATGCAGCCGCGCGACTGAACGATCCCAACCGGCAGGGGCGTTAGCGCAAGCTGGAGGCCGGTGCCTGGCCGGTCACTTCGGCGCGGGATTCAGGACTTAGCCACCGATAAAGAACACCTCCGACAGCGCCACCGATGATCGGCGCCACCCAGAACATCCAGAGCTGCGCCAGCGCCCAGCCTCCGACGAACAGCGCGGGGCCGGTGCTTCGCGCCGGATTGACCGAGGTGTTCGTCACGGGAATGCTGATCAAGTGGATGAGCGTCAGCGCCAGGCCGATGGCGATCGGTGCGAATCCGGCCGGCGCCTTGCCGTGAGTCGCCCCCATGATGATGAAGAGGAACATCATCGTCAGCACTACTTCCGCAAGGAAGCACGCACCCAGACTGTACTTGCCTGGCGAATGTTCGGCAAAGCCGTTTGCGGCAAATCCGGCATCCAGACTGAACCCGGGGGCCCCACTGGCGATCGCGTACAAGATGGCTGCCCCGACAATCGCGCCGATTACCTGCGCCAAGATATAGGGGAGCACGAGGCCGACCGGAAAACGCCCTCCGCATGTCAGGCCAACCGTAACCGCCGGATTGAGATGACAGCCGGAAACATGGCCGATCGCATAGGCCATCGTCAGCACTGTGAGGCCAAACGCGAGGGCCACGCCGAGCAGCCCGATCCCTACCTGGGGAAAGCCGGCCGCTATCACCGCGCTTCCGCAACCACCGAAAGTCAGCCAGAACGTGCCTATCGCCTCCGCGGCAAACCGCTTCCCGTTCATCTGATCCTCCGCTGACAATGGCGAGCGGTTCGATACCACGCGCCGGTGCATCGAACTGGAATACTACTACAAATTCGGGCTTTAAGCGGGCACTCGGGACACATTGTACCCGGCAGGGGGCCTTCGGCCCTTGCTCGCCGGCGGGATCGGCCTATCTTCATCGATCCAAGCGAGCCCGGAGAGGCCCATGAGCACCTTGAAGCCGTTGAAACTCGACATCGTCTCGGACGTGGTCTGCCCCTGGTGCTATATCGGCAAACGCCGCATCGAGAACGCATTGGCGCTGGTGCCCGACGTGCCGGTTGAGGTGCGCTGGCGGCCGTTCTTCCTCAATTCCTGGGTGCCCCGCGAGGGCATCAGCCGGGAGGAATATCTCACCGCGAAGTTCGGCTCGGTCGAAGCCTACAAGGGCATCGCCGGCCGCATCGTGCAGGCGGCAGGCGAGGAGGGACTGAGCTATCACCCCGAACTCGTCAAGCGACAGCCCAACACGATCGACTGCCATCGCCTGATCCACTGGGCGGAAGCGAAGGGCAAGTCCGCGGAGATGAAGCAGCGCTTGATGGAACTCTATTTCCGCGACGGCGGCGATTTGCCCGACGTCAACGTGCTGGCGCAAGCCGCCGCCGATATCGGCCTCGATGCCGATGATGTGCGCAGACGGCTCGCCACGGACGAGGACGTCGCGCTGATTTCCTCGTGGGCCCAGGAAGCCTCCGACAAGGGTATTTCCGGCGTGCCGACCTTCGTGTTCGCCCAGAAATATGCCGTTTCTGGCGCGCAGCCGGCCGAGCAGCTCGCCCGGGCGATCCGTCAGGTATCGGCGGAGATCAATGCTCAGGCGGCTGAATAATTCTTCTGTCCCGGAGCGATGCAGCGCTTCTTCAGCGGCACAGCGCAGAACCGGGACCCATCGCAGCCGAGCATGAACCCCGGATCAGCAGCGCAACATTGCACGTCGCGGAGCGCGGGGGACGCCGTGGGAGCTCACGCGCCCTTCAAGTAATAATTTGCCTTCTTGCCGAGCGCGATGCGGCGGAGCATGCGGCGCATTGCCATGGACCTGCGCAGCGGTTTGATTGCCGATACCGCCGTCCGATAGACGGCGAGCTTAAGCGCGTCCAGCCGCGGCTGCTGGCCCGGGGGCATTTGCGGCAGACCGATGCCGCGCAGCCAGGAATTGAAGAAGTGCAGGTCGTTGTTGCGGCGGACTTCGCGCGTCTTCCAGGTAATCGCCATCGAGATCGAATAGCTATCCGCGGTGCGCACCCAGTGCGGCCACTGATAGGGCACGTAGCAGCCTTCGCCCGCGAACAGGTGGAATTCGGTCGCGCGCGGCGCAAAGCGCTCGTCGAATTTCAAGTTGCGATGCTTGGTCATCGCGCGCTCGATCTCGCAGTCATCGATGATGGCGCGGTCGGTGTTGTCGTAGATGGTGAAGAATTTTTCGCCGTGGATGTGGACGAAGAAATTGTCCTCGTTGTCGAGATGGAACGGCGTGGTCGAGTGCGGCGAAGAGACGAACAGGAATCCTTCGACCTGCTCGAACCCGGCATCGGCCAGGCTGTTGAAGCCGCGGGCGCGGGCGACCGACAGCAGCGTGTCTTCCAGCAGCTGACGGTATTCCGGCGAATTCTCCACGCGCTTGAGCACCATCCATGCGCCGGCTGTCTCGATGCGCCTGACGACCTCGACTGGATCGAGTTCGACGGAGGGGACGGCGTCCGGATCCTGGCTGATCGCGACCTTGCCGGAATTGTATTCGATGAGATCGCGCGGCAGCTCCGCGGCGAGCTGCGCAAGGCGCGGCAGAGTGAGCAGCGGATGGCCGGCAAGCTTGTGGCGGATCGCGAATGGTCTTAGCGGAAAATCGCGACGCAATGAGTCGCCAGCGGCGGTGATGATGGGCGCGACGGCGGTGGTCGTGTTCATGCGGACTTCTCCTGACGGCTTTCCCGGCGCTGCCGGAGGAAATGGAGGGCGCTGCGAGCCGGGTCGCGGATTGCCTGGCGCAGCGACAGCGCGGCGCGGATCAGCGGCACGGCCGGATCGCGGCGTCCCAGCGGAACGACCACGTCGCCGATCGCGAGACGCCCGCGCCAGATCGGATTGATCATGGGATGGTCGGGCGCGGCGGTGGAGTCGGCGAAGCGGATTTGTGGATCGGCGCAGAGGTGCCGCGTCAGCTCGAGCGTGAGCTGCACGCCCGGCGAAAACCTTGCAAAGCGCTCGTCGACGCCGAGCTTGAAGAAGAAAGCGCGATCCCCGTGGCGCAGCACGATGCCGGCCGCGACGGGGGCCTCGCCGGCGCGCAGCGTAATGATCTCGCATTGGCCGCTGGCAGCCAGCGCCACTGCGGCGCGGCGGATAAAAGCGGCATCGCCCGCATCCTGCACCAGTGCGGTGCCGCGCCGTGCTTTCCAGCCGCCGGCTTCGAGCGTGAGGAAGATCTCAAGTGCCGGCGCGACATCCTCGGGCGTGCGCGCGACGTCGAAATGCACCGCGCCGTGGTCAGCCAGCCGGTTGCGCTGACGGCGCAGCTCCTTCAGTTTCTTGGGGCCCAGCGCTTCCTGCAGCAATTCGTCTGCATCGCGCGTTGCGTCAAGCGCTGCGCGCAGATGCGATTGCAGCAGCCTTACGCGCAGCCCGTCGCGGCGCAGTTCCTCGCGGAACGCCTTCATCGCGGGACCGTCGAGCGGGATATCACGCAAGATCAGGGCATGAGCTCCGGCAGCGCGCGCCTTTCTCATGATGTCGAGCGCGGAAGCTTCCGCCTCTTCGCGGTCGAGCAGGGGCGTGCAGAGCGTGCCATAGGGATCGGCGCTGACCAGCGCCGGCAACGGAATTTTGTAAGCGCGCCACATCGAGACCACCGGCAGCAGACCGGTCATGCGGTCGGCGCGCCAGGCGGTGAGGGCGGATGCATCAGTCCGGCCGCGCGCAGAGGCATCGACCGCCAGTTCCCAATCGGAAAGGAAATAGCCGTTCGGCTCGATGGCGCGGCTGGCAAGCGCGCGCCATGCATCGGCGTTCACGTGCCGGAGCGCGACGAGCGGGCCGGACTGGCCGCGCGTCGCCGTGGCATCCCGCTTCGATGCACGGTGTATAAAAGCTGTATCGGCAATATCGGCCACGTCCTGAATCCCCGTGCACAATGGACGGACGTCAATTTGGCCGGTCCGCCTTCCTCGCGCTGCGGCGTGAAGCTACTGGAAAAGGTTGGAGAAACCCGAAGGTCCGGGGCTCGAAATCGCGCGATCGTGTTAACTGGCGGTTTACCTTGCCGCGGGTCGCGGTAATGTCGTCGTATCTTCTTCACGCCTTGCGGAGGGCGAAATGACCGCCACTTCCTTCACTCCCCTTGCTTCCGCCGTAGGCGGTGCGCTGATTGGGCTGTCGGCAGTGCTGCTGATGGCCTTGAAAGGCCGGATCGCCGGCGTCAGCGGCATCGCATCGCGATTGCTGCCGCCCTACGAGGACCGAGAATTCGCGGGAAGGCTTGCCTTTGTCGCGGGGCTGATTGCCGCGCCACTATTTGTGTGGCTCACCACGGGCGGCTTCCCGGCGCAAAACATCGACGCGAGTGCGCCGGTGCTGGTGATCGCCGGGCTTCTGGTCGGCTTCGGGTCGGTATGGGGCAATGGCTGCACCTCCGGGCACGGCGTTTGCGGGCTGTCGCGTCTGTCGGTGCGCTCGCTGGTCGCGACGGCTACGTTCATGGCGACCGCCATCGTTACCGTGTTTATCGTCCGGCATTTGGGGTGATTGCGCATGAGCGTGCTGCTGCAATTCATCATTGGTCTCATTTTCGGCCTCGGGCTGATCGTGTCCGGCATGTCGAACCCGGCAAAGGTGCTCAACTTTCTCGACTTCGCCGCGATCCGCACCGGCACCTGGGACCCAAGCCTCGCCTTCGTGATGGCCGGAGCGGTCGCAGTGACGTTCGTCGGCTTCAGGCTTGTGCTGAAACGGTCGCAGCCGATCATGGCCGGGAAATTTCATCTGCCGGCGAGGGAAGACATCGATGCGCGCGTGATCGCGGGTCCGGTGATCTTCGGAATTGGCTGGGGGCTCGCAGGCTTCTGTCCCGGCCTTGCCATCACGGCGCTCGGCTTCGGCAAGAACGCCGCCGTGGTCTATGCGATCGCGATGTTTGCGGGCATGTGGCTCGCGCGCTTCATCGCCACGCGGCCCTCGATGTCGGGCATCGTGACGCCGGCCGACCGCATCGGAGCCTGATCTGGGTCAAGGACGGCCCGCCGCGCTTGGGCTAGCCACAGGCGAAACAGAAAGGCCCGTCATGGACAAGAACTATCCGGAACTGACCCGGCAGATCTCTGCCAACCTGAAGAAGCTGCGCAAGGACATCCCCGACACCATGCACGGTTTCTCAGCGCTGGCGAAGGCAGCAACCCGCGACGGCGTGCTCGACAAGAAGACCAAGGAGCTGATTGCGCTGGCGCTCGGCGTCGCTGCGCGTTGCGACGGCTGTATCGGCTTCCACGTCGAGGCGCTGGTCCGGCTTCATGCCACGCGCCAGGAAATCGAAGAGACGCTCGGCATGGCCGTCTATATGGGCGGTGGTCCCTCGCTGATGTACGCCGCGGACGCAATCGGGGCATTCGAGCAGTTCGAGAAAAATTTGAGTGCTGTTGCCTGAGATTCGGCGTTGCTGCGCAGCAAGGCCGAAGAAAACGCCGAGCTGAGCCCGGCGCTTCTTCACATCATGTCGATTACCAGCGATCGCCGCCGACGCCGACGCCCACGCTGACACCAGGCGTGCGAATGCCGACGCCCGCGCGCGGGCTGTCGTCCCAGTCGCGATAGACGCGGCGCTCGTAGGTGCGCTCGCGCGGCGCATAGTAATTGTAGGAATCTCGCACGACCACGCGGGCACCGCCGCGGGCGCGATAGCAATTGCCGTGCTCATCGCAAACGAGCCGTACCTGCTGCACGAAATCCGGGTTGGCATATTCGCTCGAGACGTAGATGTCCGATGCTCTGGCGCTGCCGACGGACAGCGCCGCGGCTCCAGCCAGCAGTGCGATAGCGAGTGTCTTCATGTCCTCCTCCAGAGAAACAGAAAAACTGCCCGGCTAGGCAAGCACTGTAGATCGCTTCTGGTTCCGGTCAGTGCGCAAGCCGGCTGCAAACCTTTTTTTGAAACAAGCAGACTTTGTGCGGAACTAAATCGGCTCGTAAGTTTCAGAGGCACAGTTGTCGTCGTCCTCGACGCGGCGGCGATCTGTGATCGCATTGGCGCTGATGGTGAGGCGATAGGTCTGGGTACCCAGCGGTTTGCCGATCACTGAACTGAGGTCGGCCCTGACGCACGCGCTCCAGCTCTGGCCCACCGGTTCGCGGCGGGGCGTGGACACACGCACGTGTGTCGGCTGCGAAGCCGCGGTGAAGACTTGCTCCAGATTCTCGCGCATCAACTGCTTGACGTCCGGCGGCGGCTCGGGGCCGACGGGATCGGGCGCTTTGGCGCGCATGAATTCGGGCAGCGGCGCGCGCATGTCGCCAAAGCCGCAGGCAGACAGCGCGATCGCCGCCCCTGCCGACAACGCAAATCTTGCAATGACCCGCCACATTCGCCACTTCGTAGCGCTCTGCCG
>JAEZEU010000306.1 GCA_023432885.1 Pseudomonadota bacterium
GTCGGCTACGAGGCTCGCAAGACCAGGACGTCGCGCGCGGCGGTGAAGAAGGCGGTTAAAAAGGTCGGCAACAGCCGGAAGAAGGTTGAGAGACGGCTAAGCGGCTGATGGCAATGAAAGCGCGGTAGCGGAGCAGACAGCCGGGCTTGAGACCTGCGAAGGGCCACGACACGCACCTTGCATAGAAGACGCTTCGCACCTTCAGGATTCCCTCGAGACGCTGCGCGAAAATCGCGCAGATCGTCGCCGTCATGGACGGAGGCTGTCCTGATGCCCGCAAGCCAAACGATAGGAACGTCGCGTGCCCGGCTCATTTGACCTGCTGGCCAGAGTCTCCAATGGATTCGCTGGCCAAGCGCGGTGCCCGCCGGTTCCAAGGCGGCCCCGGCGGTGCCGCGCGAGCCGCGGCTCCTGACGGCCGGCTTGAACCGTCCCCAACCATCAAAGCGCAACTCGGCGCTGCGCTGTTTGGCTCCCGCGAGTTTCTTCGCGCAATCCCCTGACGACATGGCGAGATTGGAACGGTCCCCGCAGAGCGAGGGTTCCTGAACGCGGAAGACCGCGACATCCCAAACCGATAGATTTGAGAATTGATGAGCGAAGCACGTTGCAGCGACAGGTCCTGGTGGCACGATGCCGTGGTCTACGAGATTGCGCCGGCTTCCTTTCAGGACAGCAACGGTGACGGCAGGGGCGATCTGCCGGGCGTGCTACAAAGGATTGGTTATCTGCAGTGGCTTGCGTGAATGCCGTCTGGCTGACGAGCTCGCCGAACGCAACGTAGCGGAGCAGCAGCGCCAGCCGAATTCCCTGCTGCAATTGTACCGTGCGTTGATCGAGTTGCGGCGAGACAAACACCTGTCTCTCGCAGGGGGAATTATCGAGCCCGCCGATCGAGCAACGACGTTCTGGTGTACGAACGCTTCGCTAACGACAACGTGCTGCTGATCGCGTTCACCACAGTCGACCGGCCGCGGCGATGGTTTTGGCAAGGCAGGGGCGGCGCCTGCTGTCGGCGGATCTGGACGGAGAGATGCCGATCATGGAGCGCCCGTTGCTCCTGCTCGCCAAAAAGGCGTGATCATCGCTCTCGTTCGCTGACGTTGAGATCGGGTTGACGCCGGCTTGACTGGTTCCGGAGCGGACACGAGCCCGCGACGGCAAGTCGCGCGGAAAGCACGCGAGGGACAGGAACATGATCCCACCTGGGGCCTTGCATTATCGTCGAACCAGACAGTCGTGCTCAAAGCAGGAAGGAGTTCATCATGACAGAAACAGCCCGAGACCTTTTCGTCACAGGCTTGCGGAACGCACATGCTATGGAGATTCAGGCACGAGAGTTGATGGAACGACAGTCCGGACGACTGGACGACTTCCCCGAAGTCAAGCGCCGCATCACAGACCATCTCGAGGAAACCCACAGGCAGATCGAGCGACCCGAGCAGTGCCTGCAAGAGTGCGGCGGGTCCTCATCGACGCTCAAGGACACGGCGCAGTCCATAATCGCGAACACGATGGCATTGATACATTCCGCGGCGGATGACGAGATTCTCAAGAATACCTTCGCCAACAACGCATTCGAAAATTTCGAAATAGCTGCGTACAAGTCGCTGCTGGAGATGTGCAAGGAAGCCGATGCCCAGTTCGCCCGTGAGCCGCTCCTGCTTTCCTTGAAGGAGGAACAGGCGATGGCAAACTGGATCGATCAGAATGTGGAGAAGGTCACGCGGCAGTTTCTTGCCCACAAGCAGGGTGGACAGCCCCAGGAAAGCCCAATGGCCGATACCATTGCGGGTTAGTGCCATGCTCGCAAGGACTCGATCCCCTCATCGACGTCCCGTCGCTGTGATGCCGTCAAACCTGAAAGACGGGATCACGCCTTATGGGCGCGGGCCTGTCGACGAATGACAGAACCGCGGAACGGTGCTCAAGGACAATCGCCCCCGCCGACCGTGGCCCTGGTCATGGCCGGCGGTTTGGGCCTTGCTGCCTACCACGCGGGCGTCTACCAGGCGTTCGCGCGCAGGGGAATGCCCTTGCATTGGCTGGCTGGGTCGTCGGCAGGCGCCGTAACCGCGGCCCTGATTGCCGGCAACCGGCTGACGGACAGGATCGGCCGGCTTCGCGCCTTCTGGAATTTCCCTCCGGTCGAGCGCGCGGATTTCTCTCCGTCACGCCATTGGTTCGGATGGCTCGGCGCGATCGGCACGCGCTTGACCGGCAGCGCCGGTCACTTTCACCCCCGGTTGCTGCCGTCGCCGCTCTCTTCCCGCTTCAACGGACTTTACGACTCCACGCCGATGCGCAGTCGCCTGGCCCAGCTCGTCGACTTCGGTCGGTTGAACAGCGGCGACCCGCGGGTCTGCATCGCCGCCACCGATGTGGAAAGTGGCGAGGCCGTGATCTTCGACACGGCGCAGATGAAGCTGGAAATGGATCATCTGATGGCGAGTTGCGGTTTCTTTCCTGAATTTGCGCCGGTGGACGTGGACGGCCGCAATTTTGGGGATGGTGGTCTGTCGCTGAATGCGCCCTTTGATCCGGTCATGCAAGCCGACATCAACGGTGATCTTCTGCTTTACGTCGTCGACCTCTACCCGCGGGATGGATCGGTCCCGGACTCGCTGGAAAGCGCCGCCGAGCGCAAGAACGACCTGCTGTTCGGCAACCAGACCTTCCTGCGGTTGAAATATGCCGCCGAGATCAGGAAGTTGCGACGGCAACTGGTGACGCAGGACTCAGGCGGCAGCGACCAAATCGTCCTGCTGAGCTACCGGCCAGGGGCGGAAGAGGCGGGGCCGGACAAGTCGTTTGATTTTTCGCCGATGGCGCTGGCGCAGCGATGGAAAGCTGGCCTTCTCGACTTCGAGCACGCCAACGAGATCGCGGTTCGCGATGAAATCGTCACCGTGAGGCGTGGTTGAGATATTCCGGCTCCTGACATCAGCCGATGCGGCAGCGAGGCTGTCCTGTTCTGGTCCCAACGAGTCGCTAGGTGAGACGCTGCGGATTTGGGTTGTTCGCGGCTTCTGGCTGCGGCCGGGTCTGAGCTAGTTTTAGCCATTCATCGGCGATGCGCAGCAATCTGTCCTTGTCAATCGGGTTGACCATTTTGGCCGCGAAGGAACGGCATTCTTCCGCCTCTCTGCGATAGCGGGCGACGTCGGCATCAGACATGACTCAACTCCTCCAAAAACAAGCAAGCTTTCACTCGGTTGGTTCGTTCCATCAGGCAGCATGAACTTCGCTTGATCGGTGAGCGGCGTGGCCGATGGCGTGCAGAAGGGGGCCGCGATGGACGCGACCCGAGCGATCGCAGGACGTTCTGGCTTGCCGAAAGGGCTCCTTCGCGCAGGGGCTCCGACACCCGTGTGGTTAAGTTCGCAAAGCAAGACGTGAACAGCCCGGATGCCGTTGGGAACGGAGGAGAGTGTCTGAGGTTGTCCCCCACCTCGGCAACGACGAAGAGGTCCCTCCTACCCCCGATTATCGGAGACAGCGTATGTTCATTCACAACAAGAAGCTTCAGTACACGGTCAGAGTTGCCGAGCCAAATCCGGTTCTGGCGAGCTTTATGCTTGAACAGTTCGGAGGCCCGCAAGGCGAACTGGCCGCAGCCATGCGCTACTTCACCCAGGGGATCGGGGAAGAAGACGCCGGGCGCAAGGACATGCTGCTCGATATTGCCACCGAGGAACTCAGTCACCTCGAAATCATCGGCAGCATCGTCGCAATGCTGAACAAGGGTATCCGCGGGACGCTCGCAGAAGCGAGCATGAAGGAAGCCGACCTCTACCGTTCGCTGACCAAGGGCGGCGACAGTCATACGCAGGCGCTGCTCTTCGGTGGAGCTCCCTCGCTGACCAATTCGTCGGGCGTGCCGTGGACGGCGGCCTACATCGATTCCATCGGCGATCCGGCTTGCGACCTGCGCTCCAATATTGCCGCCGAGAGCCGCGCCAAGATCATCTATGAACGGTTGATCAACATCACCGATGATCCCGGCATCAAGGATGCGCTCGGGTTTCTGATGACCCGGGAAATTTCGCACCAGAAATCCTTTGAAAAAGCGTTGTACGCGATGGAGCCGAATTTCCCGCCCGGCAAGCTGCCGGGCATGCAACCCTTCGCAGATCTCTATGTGAACACGTCGCAGGGACCTGGAGACACCGAAGGACCGTGGAACCGCGGCGACCAGTGGCAAAAGCTCGACAGGATAGAGGAAAGCATTCCGCTTGACGGCGGCGACGGCATGGCATCGGTCAACCTCAACGGTGGCGAACGTCAGGCGGTCGAGGCCTTGGCCGAACGTACGATGTCGGATCCCGAGGGGAATCCCTTGACGGGGGCCGATCTCGGAGCCGGCCCCGGCGCTGGCTCGACGACCTCGCACAACGGTCGAGGCTGAGCCGCTGCCGTCGCGTCGAAAGGGGAGGGACCTTGGTCTCTTCCCTTCGCATTGGCTGCGGCCCGGCGGCACGGTCCGTAACGCGATCGCCCGGATCGGATGATGAGAACCAAAAGGTTCACGCAGTCGTGGCGGTCCAGAGCATGGAGAGCCCCGCCGCGACCATGATCGCGTCCATGATCAGGCGGAAGACGTCGGGCTCGAGCTTCAGCACGAAGCGCTTGGCGATGAAGGCGCCGAACATCAGCGAGGAGCCGGCAATCAGTCCCTTGACGGCGACGTCGGCCGTCAGCGCGCCGAAGCGCTCGAAGGTGACGGACTTGGAGAGGTATAGCCCGAGCGAGCTTGCAGCTTCGGTAGCGAGGAAGGCGCCCTTGCTAAGACCGTAGAACAGGAACAGCGGTACGCTGAGCGGCCCGGTCGAGACCACGATGCCCGTGAGATAGCCGATCACGGCGCCGCCGATGGCCAGATGCCAGAGACGAGCTTTCAATTGATGCCGCGCCAGCCAGTGCCGCACCGGCACCATCGCGATCAGGAAGACGCCGATGGCGACGTCGACGGCGTGCGAGGGCAGCACCAAAAGTGTGCGCGCGCCGAGCGCGGCGGCTGGAATGCCTGTAACGGAGTAGGCCGCGCAGGCGCGCCAGTCGACTTCGCGCCACCAGGCGAGGACACGCGAGAGATTCGCCATCACGGCGGCTACCGCCATGATCGGGACTGCTTCCTTCGGCCCGTATTGATAGACGAGCACCGGCATCAGCATGATCGACGAGCCGGTGCCGACGATGCCGGAGATGGTGCCGGCGATAAGGCCGACGATGAGGACGAAGAGGAAGCCCACGCGGCGTTTCTCGAAAGTTGCCCCCCATCCTGATGAGAAGCGCGTCTTCGCGCATCTCGCAGGACGAGGCCGATATGTGGCCTCATGGTTCGTGACGGCGCAAGCGGCTTCCTCACTGTGTGGGACAGGGGCAGGCGATGCGGGGATTGCTGACAGCAGGGTGGCAGCAGGTCCCGGCTATCGAGGTGACGGCATCAAGTAAATCGGAGGGGACCGCCGAGACGAAATCGAATGTGGGGGAGAACCTACTTCAGCACCACCCACGCCGGCGCATGGTCGCTTGCGCCTTCCTCGCCGCGAATTTTGCGGTCGACGCCGGCCTTTTGCAGGCGGCCGGCCAGCGCGGGGCTGAGTAGGAGATGATCGAGCCGCAGGCCCGCATCGCGCTCCCAGCGATTCCGCAGGTAGTGCCAGAAAGTGTACATCGGCTGCTTCGGATGCAATTCGCGGATCGCATCGGTCCAGCCCTGATCGACCAGTGAGGCGAACGCCGCTCGGCTTTTCGGCTGGACCAGTGCGTCCTTGTCCCAGGAGCGCGTCGGGTAGATGTCGAATGGCGTCGGTGCGACGTTGTAGTCGCCGGCCAGCACGACCGGAATCTCCTGCTTGATGAATTTTGCCGCATGTACGCGCAGGCGTTTGAACCAGGCGAGCTTGTAGTCGAATTTCGGACCCGGCTGCGGGTTGCCGTTCGGAAGATAGATGCTGGTGACGACGATGCCGCGCACCGCGGCCTCGATATAGCGCGCTTCGCGATCGCCGGCGTCGCCGGGCAGAGCATCGCGGATCAGGATGGGCTCAGCCTTGCGGGCGAGGATGGCGACCCCGTTCCACGTCTTCTGTCCGCGCCACACCGCGCCATAGCCGGCCTTCTCGAGCGCTGCGGCTGGAAATTCGGCATCGCTCGCTTTCAGCTCCTGCAGCGCTACGGCGTCAGGCCTGGCGGCGCGCAACCAGCGCAGCAGATTGGGCAGGCGCTTGTTGACATTATTGATATTGAAGGTGGCGACCTTCATGCCTTGTCGGCAGACGCTGTCTCCGGGGGCAAGGGCGGAGGCCCGGCGCTGGCGGCTTCCTGCACTGCTGGCTGCGCATCTGCCGCGGCAGGGGCGGGCGGCTCCTGCTTGGCTTCGCCACCCTTGTAGATGCGGGCAAAGCGGCGGCCGAGGCTGGTCAGCACTTCGTAGCCGATGGTTCCGAAACGATGCGCCAGTTCATCGACCGTGATGCCTTCGCCGATCAGGGTGACCATGTGGCCGCGGCGGACGGCGCTCTTGTCGAGGTCGGTGACGTCGACCGCGATCAGATCCATGGAGACGCGGCCGGCGATCGGGCAGCGCCTGCCTGACACCACGACTTCGGCGCCGCGAGTGCCGTCATTGGCGCTTGCGGCGCGGAAATAGCCATCGGCATAGCCGGCCGAAACGATCGCAAGCCGGGTTGGCCGGCGCGCCGTCCAGGTGCCGCCATAACCCACCGTCTCGCCGCGCTCGATATTGCGGATCTGTACGATGCGCGCCTTGAGGTCGACCACTGGACGCATCGGGTTGTCGGCTTCCGGTGTCGGGTTGATGCCGTAGAGCGCAGCACCGGGACGGACGAGGTCGAACTGAAATTGCGCGCCCAGGAAAATGCCTGAGGAATTCGACAGCGAGGCAGGCACGCCCGAGAACAGGCTCGCGATCTCGCGGAACGTGGTCAGCTGCCTGGCGTTGATCGGGCTGTTGAGCTGCTCGGCGGACACGAGATGGCTCATGACAAGCGTGATGCCGTGGTCGCCGGCATTGATGCGGGGGATGATGGCCTGCGCTTCGGTAATGGTGAGGCCCAGCCTGTTCATGCCGGTATCGATGTGGATTGCCGCTCCGCCGCTCCAGCCCGAGCGGCGGCAGAACACGTCCCACTCGGCGAGTTCGTTGAGTTCGCCGATCACCGGGCGGCAGTCGATCCTGGCATATGCTTCGCCGGAATTCTGGAAGAAGCCGTCCAGCACATAGATGGCCGCCGATGCCGGAACGGCGCTGCGGACGACTTTCGCCTCGTCCAGCGTTGCGACGAAAAAGGTTTTGCAGCCGGCATTGGCAAGGGCCCGGGCTACCTGCTCGGCGCCGCAGCCATAGGCGTTGGCCTTGACCACGCCGGCGCATTCCGCGGGAACCGCGGTTTTTTCCAGCTTGCGCCAGTTGGCTACAATGGCGTCCAGGTCAACCGTGAGGATGCCGGTCGCGTTGGCATGCGCGGCCGCGAGATTGGCCTCGGGCGAAAGCAGCGATTTCGGGTCGGAGGCGATGTTCATGCCACATTTTAGGCTGCACGCCGCATCGGTTCAACAGCGTGCGTCAGTTAGTGACCGTGATCCGGCAGGTGGCCCCCATGCGCGAGATCGCCAAACCGCGTGACGGAGGCGTCGAAGTGCAGCTCGACCGTGCCCGTCGGGCCGTGGCGCTGCTTGCCGATAATGACTTCGGCTCGTCCGAGCGCCCGCTCCATGTCCTGTTGCCATTTGGAATGTTCTTCGGTTCCCGGCCGCGGCTCCTTCATGGCGAGATAATATTCCTCACGGAACACGAACATAACAACGTCGGCGTCCTGTTCGATCGAGCCGGATTCACGCAGGTCTGAAAGCTGCGGGCGCTTGTCGTCGCGGCTTTCGACCTGACGCGACAGCTGCGATAGCGCGATGATGGGAACGTTGAGCTCCTTGGCCAGCGCCTTCAGGCTGGTGGTAATCTCGGTGATTTCCTGCACGCGGCTGTCGCTGCTGCGCTTGCCCGAGCCTGAAAGCAGCTGGATGTAGTCGATCACGATCAGATCGAGGCCCTTCTGCCGCTTTAGCCGGCGGGCGCGCGCCATCAGCTGGGCGATCGAAAGGCCGCCGGTTTCGTCGACGTAGAAGGGCAAGGACTGCAATTCGATCGAATAGTCGCGGATCTTTTCAAAATCGGCCTCGCTGATGCCGCCGCGACGGATCATGCTCGAGGGGATGCCGGTGCGCTCGGCGATGATACGGGTGGCAAGTTGTTCAGCCGACATTTCGCAGGAGAAGAAGCCGACCACGCCGCCATTGACCGCCCTGGTCGTGCCATCGGCCTGTACCTCGGGCACATAGGCTTTGGCGACGTTGTAGGCGATGTTGGTGGCGAGCGAGGTCTTGCCCATGCCGGGGCGGCCGGCCACGATGATCAAGTCGGAGTGTTGCAGCCCGCCCATCTTGCTGTCGAGGTCGCGAAGGCCCGTGGCAATGCCGGAGAGCTTTCCGTCGCGCTGGAAGGCCTTGGCCGCCATATCTACGGCAACGG
>JAEZEU010000318.1 GCA_023432885.1 Pseudomonadota bacterium
CACTTCGGGAGTGGGGCCGCAACACTACGGAGACATCCGCTACCCCGCCAATCCCTACAATTGCGCCTTTCCCGGTAGCCGCGCCCTTTCTTTTCTCTCACGGGCCATTTCCCCTCGGCGCCAAAACGCTTTATGGTGAGCGTTCGCTTCGCGGCAGGCGAAACTTTATTCATGATCAATATCAAAGGCTTGGCATAGGGCTTGCGCCTTTGGAGGGTGGTTTGACGCGCTATATATCGACGCGGGGGGAAGCCCCCGTCCTGGGTTTCTGCGATGTGATGCTGACCGGGCTCGCCCGCGACGGCGGCCTGTATGTGCCTGAAGTCTGGCCGCAGCTCTCGCCGGAGACCATCGCCTCGTTTTTCGGCCGGCCCTATTGGGAAGTTGCGGTCGACGTGATCAAGCCGTTCGCCGCGGGCGAGATCTCCGATGCCGATCTCGGCCGCATGGCCAACGAGGCCTACGCCACGTTCCGCCACCCGGCCGTGGTGCCGCTCGACCAGGCCGGTCCGAACCAGTTCGTGCTCGAGTTGTTCCACGGCCCGACGCTGGCGTTCAAGGACGTCGCGATGCAGTTGATCTCGCGGCTGATGGACCATGTGCTGGCGAAGCGCAGCCGGCGCACCACCATCGTGGTTGCGACCTCGGGCGATACCGGCGGCGCCGCTGTGGAGGCTTTCGCCGGCCTCGAGAACGTGGACCTGATCGTGCTGTTTCCGCACGGCCGCATCTCCGAGGTGCAGCGGCGGATGATGACGACAACCGGCGCCTCCAACGTGCATGCGCTCGCCATTGAGGGCACCTTCGACGATTGCCAGGCGATCGTGAAGGCGCTGTTCAATCACCACGAGTTCCGAGACTCCGTGTCGCTGTCGGGCGTCAACTCGATCAACTGGGCGCGCATCGTCGCGCAGGTCGTCTATTACTTCACCTCGGCGGTGGCGCTCGGCGCCCCCGCGCGCGCCGTGGATTTCACCGTCCCGACCGGCAATTTCGGCGACATCTTTGCGGGTTACGTGGCGAAACGCATGGGCCTGCCGGTGCGCTGGCTGAACATCGCGGCCAACGTCAACGACATCCTGCCGCGCACGCTGAAGACCGGCATCTACGAAGTGAAGGACGTCCACGCCACGACTTCGCCCTCGATGGACATCCAGGTCTCCTCCAATTTCGAGCGGCTGCTGTTCGAGGCCTGCAAGCGGGATGCGCCGACCGTGCGCCGTCTGATGGCTTCGCTAAAGCAGTCCGGCCGTTTCGTGCTGCCTGATGCCATGCTGGCGGCGATCCGCGAGGACTTCGATGCCGGCCGCGCCGACGAGACCGAAACCGCGGCTGCGATCCGCGCCGCCTGGCGCGAGGCGGGCGATCTCGTCGATCCCCACACCGCGGTGGCGCTGGCGGTGGCCGATCGCGACACCTCGGACTCGAAGATCCCCAACATTGTTCTGTCGACCGCGCATGCCGCCAAATTTCCCGACGCGGTGGAAGCGGCCTGCGGCGTGCGCCCCCAACTGCCGCGCTGGCTCGACGGCCTCATGACGAAACCCGAGCAGATGAAGGTGATGAAGAACGATTCAGCCGAGGTCGAGCGTTTCGTGCTGTCGGTCAGCCGTGTTGCGAAACAGGGAGTGGCCGGATGAGCGTCGAAATCACAAAACTGCCCTCCGGGCTCACCGTCATCACCGATACGATGCCGCACCTGGAGACGGCGGCGCTCGGCGTCTGGGCCGGCGTCGGCGGCCGCGACGAGAAGCCGAATGAGCACGGCATCTCGCATCTGCTCGAACACATGGCCTTCAAGGGAACGATGCGCCGCAACGCGCGCGAAATCGTTGAGGAAATCGAGGCGGTCGGCGGCGATCTCAATGCCGGCACGTCGACCGAGACGACCGCTTATTACGCCCGGGTCATGAAGGCGGACGTGTCCCTGGCGCTGGACGTGCTCTCCGATATTCTCGCACATCCCTCTTTCGTGCCTGACGAGCTCGAGCGCGAGAAGAGCGTGATCGTGCAGGAGATCGGTGCCGCGCAGGACACGCCGGACGACGTCGTGTTCGAGCACCTCAACGAGCTCTGCTTTCCGGACCAGCCGATGGGCCGCTCGCTCCTCGGTACGGCCAAGACGCTGAAGTCGTTCACCCGGGACATGTTGCGCGGCTATCTGGACACGCATTATCGCGGCCCCGACATGGTGGTGGCCGCAGCCGGCGCCGTCGATCACGCACACCTCGTCGAGGAGGCCGCAAAAAAATTCGCGAGTTTCGAGTCGACGCCCGGGCCGAAGCCGCAGGCGGCCATATTCGGCAAGGGTGGCTCGCGCGTGGTGCACCGCGATCTGGAGCAGGCGCATCTTACGCTGGCGCTGGAAGGCGTGCCGCAGAGCGATCTGTCGCTCTATTCGCTGCAGGTGTTCACCAACACGCTTGGCGGAGGGATGTCGTCGCGGCTGTTCCAGGAGGTGCGCGAGAAGCGGGGCCTCTGCTACTCGATCTATACCTTCCATGCGCCCTATGCCGACACCGGCATGTTCGGGCTCTACACCGGCACGGATCCTTCGGATGCGCCGGAAATGATGGAAGTGATCGTCGATGTCATCAACGAGGCGGCCGCAACCCTGACCGAGGCCGAGGTAGCCCGTGCGAAGGCGCAGATGAAGGCGGGACTGCTGATGGCGCTGGAAAGCTGTTCTTCCCGCGCCGAACAGCTGGCCCGGCATGTGCTGGCCTATGGACGTCCGCTCACCGTCGAAGAACTCGTGGCCCGGATCGATGCGGTCAGCGTCGAGTCGACCCGCAAGGCGGCGCAGGGTCTGCTCTCACGCAGCCGGCCCGCGGTGGTCGCTCTCGGCGGCGGCAGGGGGCTGGACACGGCGGTGGCTTTTGCGGAAGGATTGACGCGCTCGAAGGCGAAAACCCTGTTGCATTGACGCATGAGCATGATCCCGCCCCGAAGGGCCGTGTTTGCGCAAAGCGGGAGCCGGTTTTCGGGTAACATCATGCTCAAACAAGACTCGACTAATCTCGCTACGGGCGGGGAGTTTTTGGCATGGCGCTGTTTCGTTTGCCATCCAGCGGGCCGGCCGCGCTAATTCCGCGCGGGCACGGGCTGCTGCTGCGCGCACCGCAAATGTCCGACTATCCGCAATGGGCGCAGCTGCGCGAATCGAGTCGCGCCTATCTGACTCCCTGGGAGCCGATCTGGCCTTCCGATGACCTGACCCGCGCCGGCTTTCGCCGCCGGCTGCGCCGCTACGCCGAGGACATCGCGGCCGACCGCTCCTATCCCTTCATCATCTTCCGCGAGGCGGACGGCACCATGATGGGCGGCGTGACGCTTGCCAATGTCCGGCGCGGCATCGTCCAGGCAGGCACCATCGGCTACTGGATGGGCGAGGCCCATGCCGGCCGCGGCCATATGACGACGGCGCTGCGAGTGCTGCTGCCGACGCTGTTCGGCGAGCTCAATCTGCACCGCATCGAGGCCGCCTGCATCCCCACCAACACGCCCTCGATCCGGGTGCTTGAGAAATGCGGCTTCACCCGCGAGGGGCTGGCGCGGCGCTATCTCTGCATCAACGGCATCTGGCAGGACCACCTGCTGTTCGGCCTGCTGCACGAGGATTTTCAGGGATAGTCATGGTCCCGGAAAAGTGCGAAGCGGTTTTTCCGAGAGGGGCATGCCCAAACAAGAGCCGAGGCGCGAAGCGACTGGGCCACGCCTTGGGTTCGCCGCCATTGCTTTGCTATAAGCCCGCCGGGGGACGTTGATGCAAGGGACATCCATGGGTGAAAAACCTGTGATCGGCCGGGCAATCTATGCCGCGGCCGTAGTGGCCGTCGGCTTGAGCGTCGTTGCGACGCCGGCTTGGCCGCAATCGCTCACCGATCGATTCAAGAACCTGTTCGGCGGCGGCAGTTCCGAGCAGAAGCCTGCGACTGCGCCGGAAGAGGCAACGGGCGAATCCGATCTGACCTGTCCGCCCGTCACGGTGCGTGCCGGCGCTTCGACCTTCAAGGTCGGCGCGCCCGGCAAGGAAGCGGTCGGCAACGACCTGCGCTACCAAGCCACCATCAGCAAGATCGCGCGCGAATGCACCATCAATGCCGGCGAGATCACCGCCAAGATCGGCATCCAGGGTCGCGTCATCGCCGGGCCCGCGGGCGCGCCGTCGAGCGTCCAGGTTCCGCTGCGGGTCGCCGTGGTGCAGGCCGGCGTCGGCGAGAAGGTGATCGCGACCAAGGCGTACCAGACCACTGTGTCGATGACGGAAGACGCCAGCGTTCCCTTCGTGCTGGTCGTCGAGGATCTGGTTTATCCAGCTCCGACCGGCGCGGTCGCCGACAGCTACATCTTCTATGTCGGCTTCGACCCGCAGGCGCTGAAGCCCGAACCCAAGGCCAAACCTTCCAGGAAAAAATAGCCAACAAAAAAGCCGGCGTCGCCGCCGGCTTTTCGTGTGTATTGCTTGAGGCCGTCAGTTCAGCTTCGTTTTCACTTCGGCAATGCCCTTGGCGAGCAGGTCGTCCGCGACCGAGCCCCTTACCGACTGTGAAAGCACGGTCGAAGCGGCAGTCACGGCTGCCTCCGCCGCCGCGGCGCGGACGTCGGCCAACGCCTGGGCTTCGGCGAGAGCGATCTTGTTCTCGGCCGTCTTGGTTCGGCGGACGACGAAGTCTTCCATCCGCGTCTTGGCCTCGGCCGCGATGCGCTCGGCTTCCGCCCGGGCGTTGGTCACGATCTCCTGCGCCTCGCGCTCGGCGCTGGCGCGCCGCGCCTGGTAGTCGGCGAGAAGCTTGGCGGCCTCTTCCTTCAAGCGGCGGGCGTCGTCGAGTTCGGATTTGATGCGCTGGGCGCGGTGGTCGAGCGCCGTCAGCACGGTGCGGTGAACGCCGAGCCAGGCAAACACCGCCATCAGAATGACGAAGGCGACTGCAACCCAGAATTCCGGTTCGGTGAACATCCGCTTATCCCTTCAACGAGGCGTCGACGGCCTTCTTGAGCGTCGCCGCATCCGGCGAACTGCCGGTGAGCCGTTGCACGATCGCGCCGGCTGCGTCCGCGGCGATGCTGCGGACGTTGCCCATCGCGGCCGACCGCGTCGCCGCGATCTGCTTCTCGGCGTCGGCAAGCTTGCCGGCGAGCTTCTCTTCCAGAGCCTTGCGCTCGGCTTCCGCGGCCGCATTGAGCTTCTCGCGGGTTTCGTTGCCGATCGCCTGCGCCCGGGAGCGGGCTGCCGCGAGTTCGGCTTCATACGCCTTCAGCGCCGCGTCGGACTGGTCCTTCAGCTTCTGCGCTTGGGCCAGATCGCCCTCGATCGCGTTCTGCCGCGCCTCGATCACGCCGCCGACTTTCGGCAGCGCAAAGCGCGACACGATAATGTAGAGGGCGACAAAGGCGATGACCAGCGACACCAGCTGCGAGGCGAAGTAGGTCGATTCGAACGGCGGAAAGCCTCCGCCGTGATGACCGCCATCAGCCTCGGTGTGGGCACCGGTCTTTTGGCCCTTTGCATCGCCAGTAGCCATGGAGTTCTCCTGTCGCTGTCATGCGCGCCGCCCTTAGGCAGGCGCGAGGAGTTGCCGCTCAGAGCGGAACGAACAGCAGCAGCAGCGCGATCAGCAGCGAGAAGATGCCGAGCGCCTCGGTCACGGCGAAACCGAAGATCAGGTTGCCGAACTGGCCCTGCGCTGCCGACGGGTTGCGCACCGCTGCGGCGAGATAGTTGCCGAAGATGATACCGACGCCGACGCCCGCACCGCCCATGCCGATGCACGCGATACCCGCGCCGATAAGTTTAGCTGCTGCCGCTTCCATTTTTAGCTCCTTGAGAGAAACAAAGGTGAGGGTGGAAATTCCCCGGACCGCTCAGTGTCCCGGATGAATGGCGTCGTTGAGATAGATGCAGGTGAGGATCGCGAACACATAGGCCTGCAGGAACGCGACCAGGATCTCGAGCGCGGTGAGCGCCACCGTCAGCGCCAGCGGCGCGATGCCGCCCACCCAGCCGAGCGCGCCGAGCGCGACGCCGAGCATGGCGACGAAGCCGGCGAACACCTTCAGCGCGATGTGGCCGGCCAGCATGTTGGCGAACAGACGTACGCTGTGGGAGACCGGCCGCAGGAAGAACGACAGGATTTCGATGAACATCACCAGCGGCACGATGTAGCCGGGGACGCCCTTCGGCAGGAAGATCGAGAAGAACTTCAGCCCGTTCTTGTAGACGCCGTAGATCAGGACGGTGAAGAATACCAGCAGCGCCAGCGCCGCGGTGACGATAATGTGGCTCGAAACCGTGAAGGTGTAGGGGATGATGCCTACCATGTTCGAGACGCAGATGAACATGAACAGCGAGAAGATCAGCGGGAAGAACCGCATGCCTTCCGAGCCGGCGGTCGAGCGGATCGTGGAGGCGACGAATTCGTAGGAGATTTCCGCGACTGACTGCATCCGGCCCGGGACGAGCTGGCGGCCCGTCGCCAGCATCAGCAGGCCGATGATCCCCACAGCCAGGAACATGTAGAGGCTTGAATTGGTGATGGCGATCGGGTGTTGGCCGATATGGCCGATCGTGAAGATGGGCTCGATATTGAACTGATGAATCGGGTCGATTTTCATCCGCGCGGGCCTTGGTCTGCCGGCGTCCTGCCGGCAATCGAATTTCAAATGTCCTGACTTCCGCCAGCGCTCAGCGCCTGCCGGGGGCTACACGCGCCGCGCCGACCTCACCACGTTGACCACACCGGCGATGAAGCCGAGCAGAAAGAACACGATGAGGCCGAACGGTGATGTCGACAGCAACTTGTCGAATCCCCAGCCAATCGCAGCCCCGACGACAACGCCCGCGATCAGCTCCGACGAAAGCTGGAAACCGCGCGCCATCGCCGATGCTCTGGCCGCACTGTTCCCGTTTTCGGTTCCGGATTGATCAGTCTCAACTTTGCGGCTGTCGCGAATTTCGGACAATCGCTGGTTCAGACTTCCGAGCCTTGCGGAAAGCGCGGCTTCGTCGGAAGACGTTCGTTCTCCATTCCCCTTGTCGTTCGTGTCCTTGGCCATGCGGGCCCGACCCTAAACGATGCTGCGGTTGATGGAAATTACGATGCCACCCTCAAAAGCCGCGCGGACCATACTGACCGCGTCTTAGCAAGTCAAGATTGCGTAATAGCCGTTTACGGCATTGATTTTGCGGGATTATTCGGCCGCCGCCGTGCTGCCTGTGGAGCAATCGCCGCACTGCAGCAGCTGGCATAACGGGCAAGCGTGTTGCGGGCTGTCGTCAGCAGCGCCGCGGCGCCATCCACATTCCGCGACACGGCTTTCCGGGGGTCGCAATTTCGTACCCGGATCGGTCATTTGGCGCATCCATGAAGCCTGCGGAACAAACGCTCCGAGCGGATGGCATAGTGTTCTGGGGAGAACGTCCATCGAATTGCCGGCGGCCACATTGAAGTCCGGCGGCGAGGCCTATAGCTCACGGGTTCAGGTCGGTTTCCCGCTGAGATGGAGCAGGCCCATGCGAATGACGACATCGTCCTGGAAATCCTCGATCGCGGCTGCGGGGTTCCTCATCGTCAGCGGCGCCGCCTTCGCACAATCGCGGCCCGATACCGACAACGGCCGGTACACGCTTTCGCCGCTCGGCGATGGCGGTGTGCTGCGGCTCGACACCAAGACAGGCACGGTCTCAACCTGCACCAACTCCGGCGCTGGCTGGGCCTGCTATGCCGTGCCGGACGAGCGCGCGGCGATGGACGCGGAAATCGGCCGGCTGCAGGCCGAAAATGAGAAGCTCAAGGCGCAGATCGCCGACCGCGAGGCCAGTGGGGCGGGCAAGAGCGAGGAAGCGTTGCCGAAATCGGACTCGCTCACGAAGCCCGGGCCCAAGGCGGCGGAGGGCGAACGCAAGATCGAGATACCGTTGCCGAGCGACCGCGACATGGACCGCGTGATGTCATTTCTGGAGCGCGCCTGGCGACGGCTGATCGAGATGGCCAACCGCATCCAGAAGGACGTCTCCGGGGGCAAGATTTGATTCGGCCGCTGTCGCGCTCCGCTCCATCCACCGTCGGCGCGGGTACGATCATTTCGTCGCGGCTCGTCGTGGAGACGCGCGGCACCGGCTTCATCGACGTCACCGGCGAGGTCGCAAAATTCCTGCGCGAGGCTGGCGCGCGCGAGGGAGCCGTGACGCTGTTCATCCGCCACACCTCGGCTTCGCTCACAATCCAGGAAAATGCCGATCCATCGGTGCTGCGGGACCTGACGACGGCGCTCGGCCGTCTCGCACCCGAGAATGGCGGATGGGAGCACGATACCGAGGGTCCCGACGACATGCCGGCCCACATCAAGACCATGCTGACCTCGGTCTCCCTGCAGATCCCGGTGCTGAACGGCGAAATGGCGCTCGGCACCTGGCAGGGGATTTACGTTGCCGAGCATCGCGCGCGGCCGCACCGGCGCGAGGTCGTGCTGCAGTTCATCGGATCGCGCGAGACTTGACCAGCAAGGGAGAATGAAAAAAACCGGCCGCGGATATCTCCGCGGCCGGCTGTGGTGCTTTCCGTGTCCGGCAGCGCCGGATTACTTGGTGATGTCGACGTCCTTGGTTTCCGGCAGGAAGATGAAGCCGATGACCGCCGTGATCGATGCGAAGATGATCGGGTACCAGAGGCCGGCGTAGATATCGCCGGTCGCGGCCACGATCGCGAACGAGGTCGCCGGCAGCAACCCGCCAAACCAGCCGTTGCCGATGTGATACGGCAGCGACATCGAGGTGTAGCGGATCCTGGTCGGGAACAGTTCGACCAGCATCGCCGCGATCGGCCCGTACACCATGGTGACGTAGAGCACCAGGATGAACAGAAGTCCTATCACGGCTGCGACGTTCGGTTTGAAGATGTCAAACGGGTGGTTCATCTTCACGAGCGACGGATTGGCGCCGCGCTTCGGATAGCCGGCTTCCTGCAACGCGGCCGTCGCCGGGGCGTTGGACTCCGCAGGCTTGGTGTAGGCGATCTCCTTGTCGTTGATCTTGATCTTCACGCCGGAGCCGGCCGGTCCTGCGACGGTGTCGTATTTGACTGACGATTTCGCGAGGAAGTCGCGGGCCAGGTCGCAGGGCGCAGTGAACACGCGGGTGCCGACCGGGTTGAACAAGTCGCCGCAGCCCTTCGGGTCAGCGATGACTGACACCTTCACCGTTTCGATGGCCTTTTCCAGTGTCGGGTTGGCGCTGGTGGAGATCATCTTGAAGATCGGGATGAAGGTCAGCGCCGCGATCGCGCAGCCCGCCAGGATGATCGGCTTGCGGCCGATCTTGTCGGACAGCGCGCCGAACACGATGAAGAAGCCGGTGCCGAGCAGCAGCGACCAGGCGATCAGCAGGTTGGCGGTGTAACCGTCGACCTGCAGAATCGATTGCAGGAAGAACAGCGCGTAGAACTGGCCCGTATACCAGACCACGCCCTGGCCCATCACGCCGCCGAACAGGGCGATGAGCACGAGCTTGGCGTTGCTCCAGTTGGCGAAGGCTTCGGTGAGCGGAGCTTTGGAGGCCTTGCCTTCCTGCTTGATCTTCTGGAACACCGGCGACTCATTCAGGCGCAACCGGATCCAGACCGAGATGCCGAGCAGGACCACCGAGAGCAGGAATGGAATGCGCCAACCCCACTTGGCGAACTCCTCTTCGCCGGTCGCGGTGCGGGTGAACAGGATGACCAGCAGCGAGAGGAACAGGCCCAGCGTTGCCGTCGTCTGGATGAAGGAGGTGTAATACCCGCGCTTGCCCATAGGGGCATGTTCGGCGACGTAGGTTGCCGCACCGCCATATTCGCCGCCGAGCGCGAGGCCTTGCAGCAGGCGGAGCGCGATCAGGATGATCGGAGCCGCGATGCCGATGGTGGCCGCGTTTGGCAAGAGGCCGACGATGAAGGTCGACAGGCCCATGATCAGGATGGTGACGAGGAAGGTGTATTTGCGGCCGACGATGTCGCCGATGCGGCCGAACACGATCGCGCCGAATGGACGCACCAGGAAGCCGGCGGCGAACGCGAGCAACGCGAAAATGTCACGCGTGGCAGGCGGGTAGCCCGAGAAGAATTGTGCGCCGATGACGCTCGCAAGCGAGCCGTAAAGGTAGAAGTCGTACCATTCGAAGACGGTGCCGAGTGACGAGGCGACGATGACGAAGCGTTCGTCCTTCGTCATACCCCGCTGCTTGGCCGATGAGGCTGCCATAGTGGACATTCAATCGCTCCCCGAAAATCGTTATGCTAAGTTCGCCCCCTCTGCCGAACTTGGCCGGATTAGGATGTGGGCTCGAACTAAAGTAACATCGGCGTGAAATTCGCCCCAATACGACTTTTGGCCCTTTGCACGGTGGCGTCGGCAAGCCCAGCAGCGACTCCACTGGTAGATGTCCGTGCCGGCGTCGGCTTATTGCAACGCAAAAAGCCGGTTAACCGCCTTGGTCCATGGTATAATTCGGCTCTTGCACCAAAATGCTGCTCGGGGGACAAAGCCGAACTGGCTTCTCGCGAGACCTAGATGACCACCCCTGCCATCAACCGCCTTGTCATTGCCGACGACCACCCGCTGTTCCGCGATGCGCTGCGACAGGCGGTCGCCAGTGTCGCGGCGTCAGCCAAGATCGACGAAGCGGGATCGTTCGACGAACTCACGGCGCAGCTCGAGCAGGATTCCGATGTCGACCTGATCCTGCTCGACCTGACGATGCCGGGGATTTCCGGCTTCTCGGGATTGATCTATCTGCGGGCCCAGTATCCGGCGATCCCCGTGGTGGTGGTCTCCGCCAGCGACGATAACGCCACCATTCGCAGGTCGCTGGATTTCGGCGCCTCCGGCTTCATCCCCAAGCGGTTCGGCGTCGAGACCCTGCGTGACGCCATCACCAAGGTGATGGACGGCGACGTCTTCATCCCGCCCGATACCGACCTTTCCGCCGCCGCCGATCCCGACATGACGCGGCTGCGCGACCGTCTGGTGACGCTGACGCCGCAACAGGTGCGGGTGTTGATGATGCTGTCGGAAGGGCTGCTCAACAAGCAGATCGCCTACGAGCTCGGGGTCTCCGAGGCGACCATCAAGGCGCATGTCTCGGCGATCCTGCAGAAGCTCGGCGTCGAAAGCCGGACGCAAGCCGTGATCGCCGCGGCGAAGATTGCCGGCGGCCAGTGGAAGCAGGGCACGCCGACGGTTTAATTCGACCTGTCGTTCCGGGGCACGCGACGGCGCAGATTGTTCCTTATTCCGCCGCCACCATCTGTTGCGTGCGCCACTGCCCGAGCACCGCGCGCAGCGACGCAGGCTTCACCGGCTTGTTCAGGATCGCGATTTTTTCCTCGCGCGCGGCGGCGCGGACATTCGGGCTGCGGTCGGCCGTGATCAGGGTCGCCGGAATATTGGCGCCGAAGCGGCGCCGGATTTCACGGATCGCGGCGACGCCGTTGCCGCGGTCGAGGTGATAGTCGACCAGGAGCCCGGTGACCCTGCCGCCGGCATGTTCCATCGCCGCGATCGCAGCTTCCGGATCGGTGACCGCAATGACCTCGGCATCCCAGGCGGTCAGCAGCGTCTTCATGCCGTCGAGGATCGCCGGGTCGTTCTCGATGCAGACAATCAGCGCGCCGCTCATCGGCGTCCGCGACGGCGTCGTGCTGATGACGGCGGCGGTGTGGTTGATAGCTTTGGCGACCGGCACCGTCACCGAGAATACCGAGCCGCCGCTCGCCACCGAATCGATGGCTATGCCGTGGTTGAGCACGCGCGCCAGCCGCTCGACGATCGACAGTCCAAGGCCGAGGCCGCGTGCGATCCGCGCCCCCTGTTCGAGGCGATGGAATTCCTTGAATATCTCGCCGCGCTTGAGCGCTGGAATGCCGACACCGGTATCGTAGACGGCGATCTGCAGCGACTGGCTGCGGCGCCGGCAGCCGACCAGCACGCGGCCGCGCGGCGTGTATTTGATGGCGTTGGAGATGAAGTTCTGCAACAGCCGTCTCAGCAGCGCGCGGTCGGACTGCACCGGCAGGGAGCAGGGCACCACGATCAGCTCGAGCCCCTTGGCGCGCGCGATCGGCGTGAACTCGATTTCCAGCGAGCGCATCAGGTCGGCCATCTTGAAGCTCGAGATCGACGCCGTCATGGCGCCGGCATCCAGCCGCGAAATGTCGAGCAAGGCGCCGAGGATCTCCTCGATCGCCTCCAGCGAGTCGTCGATGTTCTCGGCCAGCTTGGCATCGTCACCGCCGGCCTGCTTCTCGACCAGACTCGTGACGTAGAGCCGCGCCGCATTGAGGGGCTGCAGGATGTCGTGGCTGGCGGCGGCGAGAAACCGCGTTTTGGAATTGTTGGCGTCCTCGGCGGCGCTCTTGGCCAGCGCCAGTTCGGAATTGAGTCGCGTCAGTTCCTCGGTGCGGTCGCGAACGCGCTTCTCCAGCGTGGCGTTGGCGCGCTCCAGCGCTTCGGCGGCTTCGAAGCTCGGCGTGACGTCGGAGAAGGTGATGACGAGGCCGCCGCCGGGCATGCGGTTGGTGCGCACCTCGATCACCATGTGGCGCTCGGGAAAACGCTCCAGATAGGGCTCCCCCGCGCTGGTATAGGCGGCAAGCCGCTTCTCCAGCAGCGCAGCGGTGTCGCCGTTCTCCGGCGGGAAGACCTCGCCCATGTATTCGAGAATTTCCCGCAGCGGAATGCCGAGTTGCACGAGGTGCGATGGCAGCGCGAGGATCTCGCCGAAATGGCGGTTGGAGCAGATCAATTGCAGGTCGGCGTCGAACACCGCGATGCCCTGGCGTACGTGATTGAGCGCGGTCTGCAGGATCTCGCGGTTGAAATGCGCCGCCGCATGGGAATCGTCGAGCAGCTTCAGCGCGGCCTTTGCCGAAACTGCCCGCTTGCGCAGCAAGAGCGACATCACGAGCCGCGACGATGCCGCGCCGATCGCGGAGGCGATCAGCCGCTCCGCATGCTGCAGCAATTCGAAATCGGCCGGCGCCTGCGGCTCGAGATTGCCGGCATGGCGCGCGGCGAAGGATTCAAAGGCCTGGCGTGCGCGCTCCTGCCCGAGATACTGCGCGACCGTGCTCTGGATATCCTGCACCGTCACCGTCGAGCGCCAGCGCCGGAAGGTAGGCGTGATCGGCGCGAGCGTCTGCGGTACGAAGAGGTCCGCCTGAAGATGCTCGATCGCGGACGGCCGCCGCGCCAGCGACAGCGACACATAGGTGAGGATGTTGAGCACCAGGCTCCAGAGTACGCCGTGCAACAGCGGCGGCAGATCGGCG
The DNA here is from genome assembly GCA_023432885.1 of Pseudomonadota bacterium. Classification (GTDB taxonomy): domain Bacteria; phylum Pseudomonadota; class Alphaproteobacteria; order Rhizobiales; family Xanthobacteraceae; genus Bradyrhizobium. Next base: position 13,305 of record JAEZEU010000318.1, read on the forward strand.
CCGAACAGCGCCTGAGGCCGCAGCGCTTCGATCCCGAGCGGGCCGTGCTGCAGCAGCAGCAGGCCGGCAGGACTGCCGTCGAGGAAGCTCGGGAGGAACAGCGTATAGGCCCAGACCGCGAAGCCGACCAGCATGCCGCCCATGGCGCCGCGCGCCGTCGCCTGGCGCCAGAACAATCCGCCGAAGAAGGCCGGCGCGAGCTGCGCGATCGCGGCAAAGGACAACAGTCCGATCGCCGCGAGCTGCGCGCTGCCGAGTGCGCGGTAGTAGCAGTAGGCCATCACCATGATGGCGAAAATGGCGACGCGCCGTACGCGCAGCAGGAAATCCGTGAAGTCGGTGCGGGATCCGCCGCTCCGCGGCAGCACCAGGGGCAGCACGATATCGTTCGATACCATGATCGAGAGCGCGACGCATTCAACGATCACCATCGCGGTGGCGGCGGACAGGCCGCCGACGAAGACGATGACGCTCAGCACCGGCGAATTGCCTTCCATCGGCAGCGCCAGCACGAACATGTCCGGATCGACGGCGCCGAACGGGAAGATGACGAGACCTGCGATCGCGATCGGAATGACGAACAGATTGATGGCAACGAGATACAGCGGAAACAGCCAGCGCGCGCGGCCGACCTCGGAGTCGGTGGAGTTCTCCACCACGCTGACATGGAACTGGCGCGGCAGCAGCATGATGGCGCAGAACGACAGCAGCGTCATGGTGAGGAAGGTGCCCATAGAGGTCTGGTACTCGATGGCGCGCACCGCTTCCGGAGTCTTCATCGCCCGCTCGATTAGTTCATGCGGCGAGAACATCCAGAAGGTCACGAAGATGCCGACAGCGAGAAAGGCCACCAGCTTGACTATGGATTCGCTGGCGATCGCCAGCATCAGGCCGTGCTGGTGCTCGGTGGCGTCCGCCTGACGGGTGCCGAACAGGACCGCGAAAACCGCCATCGCCAGCATCACCACCAGCGCAATGTCGCCGATGATCGGCAGTTCCGAGAACAGCTTGTCCTCGCTCAGAATGGTCTCGAGCGAGGAGGCCATCGCCTTGAGCTGCAGCGCGATGTAGGGCACCGAGCCCACGATTGCGATCAGCGCCACGGTGGCGGCCACCGCCTGGCTCTTGCCGTAGCGGGCGGCGATGAAGTCGGCGATGGAAGTGATGTTCTGGGATTTGGCGAGGCGGATCACCCGGCGGAGCAGCGGCGTGCAGATGCCGATCATCAAGACCGGGCCGATATAGATCGCGAGGAAGTCAATGCTGGTGCGGCTGGCGAAGCCGACCGAGCCGAAGAAGGTCCAGGAAGTGCAGTAGATCGCCAAGGACAGGGGGTAGATCAGCCCGCTGGCCCGGCTGCGCTTGAGATGCGACAGCCGGTCGCCATGGCTGGCGATCAGGAACAAGAGGCCGATGTAGCCGAAGGCGGCTACGATCACGCCCCAGTCGTGCAACATTGGATCGTCTCCCTCAGGCGGCCTTCAGTCCGGAGCATGATCCCCTTGAAGCCGGTTCCGCTTTCCCGGACCATGCTCGGGCCGCCCGCCGGCGCAGTATAGACGGAACAGGCCGGCGGCGCATCGCGCAGCCGGCCCCTCTTCGGCTTTTCGAGCGAAGTTAAGGGTTATTCCGCCGCCAGCGGTTTCCGGTTCAGGGGCAAGCCGAGGCGCTCCCAGACCTGCAGCAGCGCTTCGGCCAGCTGATCGATCAGGGCGTCCTCATGATAGGGCGAGGGGGTGATGCGCAGCCGCTCGGTTCCCTTGGCCACCGTCGGATAGTTGATCGGCTGGATATAGATTCCGTGCTCTTCGAGCAGGAGGTCGGAGGCCTGCTTGCACCTCTCGGGATCGCCGACGAACAGCGGCACGATGTGGGTGTCGCTCGACATCACGGGCAGGCCGGCGGCGTTGAGGATCGCCTTGACACGGGCGGCGCGCTCTTGGTGGCGCTCGCGCTCCCAATTCGAGTCCTTGAGGTGGCGGATCGCGGCGGTCGCGGCCGAGCAGATCGCCGGCGGCAGCGCGGTCGTGAAGATGAACCCCGGCGCATAGGAGCGCACGGCGTCGATGATCTCGGCCTTGCCTGCGATGTAGCCGCCAAGGCAGCCGAACGCCTTTGCCAGCGTGCCTTCCAGAACGTCGATACGGTGCATGACGCCGTCGCGCTCGGCAATGCCGCCGCCGCGCGGGCCGTACATACCGACCGCGTGCACTTCATCGACATAGGTCATGGCGCCGTATTTTTCGGCCAGGTCACAGATCTTGGCGAGCGGCGCCACGTCGCCGTCCATCGAATAAAGGCTCTCGCAGACGATCAGCTTCGGGCGGTCGCCTGCAGCGATCAGCAGTTCCTCAAGATGGGCGACGTCGTTGTGGCGGAAAATCTGTCGCTCGCAGCGCGCCTCGCGAACGCCCTCGATCATCGAATTGTGGTTGAGCGCGTCCGACAGGATCAGGACATCAGGAATGAGCTTTGCGATGGTCGAGATGCCGGTGTGGTTCGACACGTAGCCCGAGGTGAAGAGCAGCGAAGCTTCCTTGCCGTGGAGATCGGCGAGTTCTTCCTCAAGCTGCACCAGCGGATGGTGCGTGCCGGCAATGTTGCGGGTGCCCCCGGCGCCGGTGCCGACGCGCGTTGCGGTCTCGACCATGGCGCCGACTACTTTCGGGTGCTGGCCCATGCCGAGATAGTCGTTGGAGCACCAGATCACGACGTTCCGCCTGCCCTGCGGCGAGTGCCAGACCGCATGCGGGAACCGGCCGGCGATCCGCTCGAGATCGGCAAAAACCCGATAGCGCCGCTCGTCATGCAAGCGGTTGAGGGCGCTCTGGAAAAATTGGCTATAATCCATCGTCAAACCTGGGCGGAACCGGCCGGAGCGGCCGGTCTTATTAGAGCGTTTCCAGCTTTGATGTCGAGCCGGAATCATGCACCGTGGCGGGGAGCCGGAATGCACCGGGGGCAGGGCAAAACTTGATCCCGGTCAACACGCTAGGCGCGCCGCTCGTCACCCTTTCAGGTCGAAATCACGTTGTCCTGAACCGCAGCACGCCGCCGGTTTCTTCCGCCGTCAGCCGCCCCTCCACCAGCATGTAGTTGACGTGGGCGATCAATTCGCCCGCAGCAAATCCCATCTGATGCGGGTCGAGCGTGTGCTTGTGGAACACCACGGGCACGAGATCCTTGGAGGTCTGCGGCACTTCCCGGCACGCCTCCGCGATAAGCCGGCAGCGCTCCTCGTGATGATCGGCGAGCTGCTTGATCCTTGTCTTCAGTCCGTAGAACGGCACGCCGTGGCCGGGCAGCACCATCACGTCATAGGGGAGCGTAGTTGTGAGGCTGGCGAGCGAGAACAGATATTCGCCGAGCGAGTTCTGCTCGGGCTCGACCGCCCAGACGCTGACATTGGGCGAGATCTTGCTGAGCACCTGGTCGGCGGAGAGGAACAGCTTGTCATCGGCACAGTACAGCATCACCTGGTCGAGGGCGTGGCCGCCGCCGGTGATCACCTTGAAGCGGCGCTCGCCGATCACAACGTCGTCGCCATGGGAAATGCGGCGGTAGGCCGCCGGCAGGACCGACACCTGTTTCAAGTAATCCTGGCCGCGGCCGAGCAGCTTGTCGGTCAGGTTCTCGTCCATGCCGTGACGCAGGAAGAACAGCCGCTGCGCATTACGGCGCTCCTCGGTGCCGCGGTTCTGGTGATAGACCGACTGCAGATATTCCACCTGCGACATGTAGAGCGGGCATTTGAAGCGCCCGGTGATCCAGCCCGCGAGGCCCACATGGTCGGGGTGCGAATGAGTCACGATCAGGCGGTTGACCTTCACGCCCTTGAGCGGTCCCTCGAACAGTGTGGTCCAGGCCGCGATGGACTCCTCGTTGCCGAAGCCGGAATCGACCATGGTCCAGCCGTCGCCGTCGGCGAGCAGGTAGACGTTCACATGGTTGAGGCGGAACGGCAGCTTCAGCCGTGCCCACAGCACGCCCGGCATCACCTCGACGACCTCTTCGGGGCCGGGGTGGTTTTCCCAGGGGTATCGCA